>JANQOE010000031.1 GCA_028279245.1 Alphaproteobacteria bacterium | reverse complement strand
GATGGCAAATGGTCCGTCGATTACGTTCGCCTGCGGTTCGCCGCGCGCTTGCCGCGCTAGCGTTGTTCGCGCCGACGGCTGTCGGCAGCGCAGCGCTCGCCCAGACGACGATCCCGGTACCGCCGGCACCACCGGCTGCCGCCACGCCGCCCGTGCTGGCGCCGGCACCGCCGAGCCGCGAGACCGTCGTGTTGCAGGGGCTCGACAAGGTCACCGCGCGTATCTCGACCTTCGAGGTGCCGCTCGACCGCGACGTGCGTTTCGGCACCCTGTCGATCGTCGTCCGCGCCTGCCACAAGACCCCGCCGACCGAACCGCCGGAAAGCGCCGCCTTCATCCAGATCGCCGAAGTCGGCGACAATTCGTCGGAGAGTCTGTTCTCCGGCTGGATGTTCGCGTCGAGCCCGGCGCTTTCGGCGCTCGAACATCCCGTCTACGATATATGGGTCCTGGAGTGCAGGAACGTCGCGAACGCCTCGGCGGACAGCTCCGGATAGAACGTCGCCTGGTGCCGCATCGCGTTGGCGAGTAGGTCCCGGTATTCGTGCCGGGCAATCTCAATCGCCCCGAACTGGCGCAGATGGTCGGTGACAAATTGCGTGTCTAGCAGCCGGTAGCCGCCGCGCTCCAGCCGCGCGACCAGGTGGCAGAGCGCGACCTTGCTGGCGTCGCGCGCCCGGCTGAACATGCTTTCACCGAAAAACGCCGCACCCAGCGACACGCCGTACAGGCCGCCCACCAGTTCGCCGTGTTCCCAGCACTCGACGCTGTGGGCAAAGCCCATGTCGAACAGCGACCGGTACAGCATTTCGATCTCTTCGTTGATCCAGGTTTCCGGCCGGCCGGATGTCGCCTCGGCGCAGCCGCGCAGCACCTCTTCGAAGGCAGCATCGCATCGGATCTGGAAGGGGTTCCGGCGCACGGTGCGCCGGAGTCGGCGGGGAATATGGAAGGCGTCGAAGGGCAGGATGCCGCGCACATCCGGGTCGACCCAAAACAACCCGCGGTCATGCCGGCTTTCCGCCATCGGAAAGATACCGCTGGCGTAGGCCCCCAACAGGAGTTTGGGCGTAAGGCGCGTCATTTCGTATTATTTGAGCCCGACGTACCGCTCCAACCAGTGGATATCGTAATTTCCTTCGACGACGGCTTGTTCGGCCACCAGTTTTTGGTGCAACGGGATGTTCGTCGAGATGCCGCCGATCACCATCTCTTCCAGCGCCCGCTGCACCCGCGCCAGGCAGGCGGTGCGCGTCTGCCCGTGGACCACCAGCTTCGCCACCAGGCTGTCATAGTAGGGTGGCACCGCGTACCCGGAGTAGAGCGCGGAATCGACCCGCACGCCGATCCCCCCCGGCGTATGGAAATCGCTGATCCGCCCGGGCGAGGGCGCAAATGTCTCGGGATCTTCCGCGTTGATCCGGCATTCGACCGCGTGGCCGTTGATCTTCAAGTCTTCTTGGCGGATCGACAGCTTCTCCCCGGCGGCAACGCGGATCATCTCGGCCACCAGATCGACGCCGGTGATCATCTCCGTGACCGGGTGCTCCACCTGGATCCGCGTGTTCATCTCGATGAAGAAGAACTCGCCGTCCTCATACAGGAACTCGAAGGTGCCGGCGGTTTCGTAGCCGATCCGCGCCGACGCTTCCCGGCAGATCGAACCGATCTGTTCTCGCGCCGCCTCGCTGAGGCCTGGGGCCGGCGCTTCCTCCCACACCTTTTGATGCTTGCGCTGCAATGAGCAGTCGCGCTCGAACAGGGACACGACATTGCCGTGCTTGTCGCCGAGCACCTGCACTTCTATATGCCGCGGGTGACCCAGGTAGCGTTCCAGGAACACCGCCGGGTTGCCGAAATTGATCTGCGCTTCCTGCTGCGCCACCGGCACCGCCTTGCGCAGCGCATCAGCATCCTGGGCGACCTTCATGCCGCGCCCGCCGCCCCCGGCGGCGGCCTTGACCAGCACCGGGTAGCCGACTTCTTCCGCCGCGGCGACCGCGCTCTCCACATCGTCAACCGACCCGGGGGAGCCCGGTACGACAGGGACGCCGGCTTCGATCATCGCCGCCTTCGCCGCCACCTTGTCGCCCATGACGGCGATCAGATCCGCGTTCGGGCCGATAAAGGTGAAGCCGTGTTCGTGCACCATCCGCGCGAAGGACGCGTTTTCCGAAAGGAAGCCGTAGCCAGGGTGAATGGCGTCCGCATTGGTGACGGTCGCCGCGGAGAGGATGGCGGCCTTGTTCAGATAGCTTTCCAGCGCCGGCGGTGGACCGACGCACACCGACTCGTCGGCCAGCCGCACATGCATCGCGTCGGCATCGGCGGTCGAGTGGATCGCCACCGTGGCGATCCCCATCTCCTTGCAGGCACGGTGGACCCGCAGGGCGATTTCGCCCCGGTTCGCAATCAGGACTTTTTCGAACATCGGATTATTCGACGATCGCCAGGATCTCGTCGTATTCGACCGGCTGTCCGTTTTCGACGAGGATCGACCGGAGGGTGCCTGACTTCGGCGCCTTGATGTCATTGAAGGTCTTCATCGCCTCGACCAGCATAATGGTCTGCCCGGCCTCAACCGGTTGTCCGGCCTGGGCGAAGGGCGGTTCTTCCGGGGTCGGGCTCAGATACACGGTGCCGACCATCGGCGACTTGACCGCGCCGGGATGCGCCTGTGGATCGGCCCCCGGTGCCGCCGAGGCTGGGGCCGCCGCGGCCGGTGCGGCCGCCACTGGCGCCGGCGCCATCACCGCAGACGGTGCCGCGCTGGCCGGTTTCGCCACCCGCAACCGCCGGCCATCCGCCTCGTACTCGATTTCTCCGAGGCCGGTCTCGTCGAGTAGCGCAGCCAGTTGTCGGACCAGGTCGCCGTCGATGGCGAATTTCGGCATTCTAGGAGGCCTTTGTGTTGTGAAGGCGCGCCACGGCTTCGATGGCGAGAACATACCCGTGTGCACCAAAGCCACAAATCACCCCCTGCGCGACGGCGCTGACATGCGAATGATGCCGGAACGCTTCGCGCTGGTAGATGTTCGACAGGTGCACCTCGACCACTGGTATGTCGAGCAACCGCAACGCGTCATGGATGGCGACCGAGGTATGGGAATAGGCGGCGGCATTGATGATGACCGCCGCGGTGTTTTCCATCGCCTCTTGGATCCACCCGACCAGTTCCCCTTCGCTGTTGCTCTGCCGGAAATCCAAGGCATATCCGGCGTCCCGTGCCGCCTTTTGGCAGCCCGATTCAATGTCGGCGAGGGTGACGGACCCGTAGACCGCAGGTTCACGGCGTCCTAGGGCATTCAGGTTCGGCCCGTTGAGTACCAGTATTTTCGGGGGCATCGCGGATCGGTTAGTAGTTCCGCCTATGGCGTAACCGAACCACGTACCACGCAGTACGAGTCGAAGCAAACCAGACGCATATTTCCCTCGACATGCGGCTTAGCATCCTCTAGTTTCCGCGTCCTTAACGTCACGGAAAGCGTGTTCGAATGGGCACCAGCGTCCGTGGCGTTTCGCTTTCCTTAGGTACGGTATTCACCCCGCGGGGGCGGGCAGCTTGGGGAGAGAGTCTGATTGACTCCAAGAATTAACGAGTTTCTTGCGACCGCAGGTTTGCCGACTCCGTGTCTCGTCGTCGACCTCGATGTGATTGAGCGTAACTATCGCCGGCTGCACCAGTATCTGCCGCAGGCGCGCATCTACTACGCGGTGAAGGCCAACCCGGCGCGCCAGATCCTCGATCGCTTGCAGGCCTTGGGCTCCTGCTTCGATGCCGCCAGCCTCACCGAAGTGCAGGCATGCCTGGCCACCGGCGCCGCAGCCGATCGCATCTCATACGGAAATACGATCAAAAAGCAGACCGATATCGCTGAGGCCTACGACCTGGGCGTCCGCCTGTTCGCCTTCGACAGCGCGCCGGAGCTGCAGAAGATCGCCACAGTGGCGCCCGGCGCCAGCGTCTATTGCCGCATCGCCCTGGAAGGCACGGGCGCCCATTGGCCGCTGTCGCGCAAGTTCGGCTGTTCGCTGGAGATGGCGCGCGATCTGTTGTTGAACGCCGCCGGCCTCGGCCTCGACCCCCACGGCCTGTCCTTTCATGTCGGCAGCCAACAATGCGACGTAAGCCAATGGGACCTCGCCATTGCCAAGTCGGCAATGGTCTTCTCCGACCTCGCCGACCGCGGCGTCGAGCTCAAGCTGCTGAACCTCGGCGGCGGCTACCCGACCCGCTACCGCGACGACGTGCCGTCCCTCGACCGCATCGCCGCGACGATTGAAACCGCTTTGACAAAACACTTCGGCAATCGCTTGCCCGAATTGCTAATTGAGCCCGGCCGCGCCATCGCCGCCGACGCCGGCGTCTTGCGCAGCGAGGTCGTGCTGGTCGCGCGCCGCGACTACGCCGACGACAAGCGTTGGGTTTATCTCGACGTCGGCAAGTTCGGCGGCCTCGCCGAAACCCAGAACGAAGCGATCCAGTACCAACTGCGGACCGCCCGCGACGCCACCAGCGAACGCGGCCCGGTCATGGTCGCCGGCCCCACCTGCGACGGCGCCGACATCCTGTACGAAGACACGGCCTACGAGATGCCCCTCGACTTGCAGGCGGGCGATACGGTCGATGTGCTGGCGGCAGGTGCCTACACCACGACCTACAGCAGCGTCGGCTTCAACGGCTTCGCCCCGCTGAAGGCGTACTACATCTAGCGCGCTGGGGTTTGGCCGTACCTGACCTCAGAACCCTCGACTGGCCGTAGGCATCCGGGCGGTGCTGGCCGCTGGTTTACGATGCTTGATCCAGAAACGCGTAAACCTGCCGTTCATGCCCAGTCCCGAACAGGAACAACAAGCGAAAGAAGGACGGCGTTGCGAGCAGCAGGAGCGTAGGACCAACAATGAGTACGGCCGCCTGAAAGAGGCCCGCGAGGTCGGTGGGCGTCATGACTAACAAGGCAGCAGCCAAGACAAGGGCCGATGGGATCAGTAGCAGGCTGATCGCCAAGATCAGGTTCAGCCAGACAAAGAAGAACACTCTCGGAAAACCGCCCAGTCCGTAGATGCCCTCAATCCGGCTCGCATGGCCGTCCGCTAGCAGCCGTCCGCGAAAACTGCGCCCCACAAAGAGCAATCCAGCCAGCATGGCACGGCGATGGGTGACGATCAGCTTTTCGCTGTTCTCTAATCTCACCTGCAGCCGACCGAACATCGACCACCCGGGTTCAGCAGATCTTCCCAGGCCGTACGCGTGCCTCAACGTCTCAACACTCTTCGACTTGGCGAACGACCAATTCTTGTCGCCAAGAAACACGCGCCCCTCCCACGCGAAGAGCTGTCTTAGGAACCTCACCAATGTGCCGGTCAGCCGCAAAATCCAACCTCGCCGTTGACGCTGAAGATGGTGGTTCAAGGGGGCGCCGCAACATCTTCACGAACGCTTAACAAGCCTCATCCCGATCACCGGCTCCTACGTCTCTGTGCGGCCTTTCGTATCGCGATCACGCTCGTATCGCCGCGTGTCGGGAAACGGCGGCAGCCAGGACTCGCGCCGCGCGGTCCAGCATTCGTAAGTTGGCGTCAGTTGGTCCTGCGCGTCGAGTGACCCCAGATGCACCTCGATCTCGTCGCCGGTGCGCGCAAAGACGGAGGAGCCACAGCGCGGGCAGAAGTGCCGTCCTTCATACTCGCGCGTCTCGCCCTCGATCGTCACCGCATCCGCGGGGAATATCGCCGCCGCGTAGAACAGGGCGCCGTGGTGTTTACGGCAGTCCAGGCAATGGCAAACGCCGACCCGGTGGGGCCGCCCCGTCGCAACGATCCGGACATCGCCGCACAAACAGCCGCCGGTGAACTGGTCCATGCTGCCCCTCCTTATCTAAATGGCGATAGCGCGCCGACGTCCCGCCAATCCACCAACGCGGACGAAGGGTCAAGCGGTGACAGGATGCCTATCGAACTGTTTCGCGTCGTCACAAATCCTGTACCAGGCGGGCTTCTCGGCGACGAACTCGTGGAATTGATTCTCGATGCCAATGTCGCCGTCCAACGCATTCGCCGCAATCGGAAAGCTGTCCTCTTCGGAGAGGATTTCGCCGAGCGAAGTGCCGCAGATTTTGCAGAAGCAACGACCGTACTTGTAAGGAGAAATCGGCTCAAACAGCGCGACCTGCTCCCGTCCCTGAATCCACTTCAGCTGCTCTCGCTTCACAAAGACGAAAGTGCTCGCGCCAAGCTTACGGCACCGCGAGCAGTGGCAGGTCCCCATCATCGACGGCTGTGCCGACAGCTCGAATCTAACAGCGCCGCAGCAGCAGCTTCCCTTAATCACCCGGCACCTCCCAATTCAAAGACGGAAGAACAATACAAGAACATACGCACGCGATCAACGAGAAGGGGGCGCGGCGCTAAGATCGCTCAGACCACGGGGAGGAGCCGAAAGATGAAACTCACGATCACCGAAGCACTGCGCCGCGTCGACGAGTCTGGCGAGACCTACGCCAAGCTAATCACCGCCGCCGCCGGCGACGCCGGCATGCACCGCCCCGACAAGGTCGACCCCCAACAACCCCACACCCGCGACGAGATCTACATTGTCGCATCGGGCACCGGCACCTTCATCTGCGGCAACGAACGCCACAGCTTCACCCCCGGCGACCTGCTGTTCGTGCCAGCGGGCGTCGAACACCGCTTCGTCGACTTCACCGAAGACTTCGCCACCTGGGTCGCTTTTTTCGGCGCGCCGCCGAACTAGTCGGATGCCATCCTGAGTGGACGAAGCGGGTCGGCCCACCTAGGCTGACGAAACAATCCGTCGGCTAGGCGGAGGGGGACTATGAAGGGTGCGCGCGTCGAGCGTCGGCTCGCTGCAATACTCGCGGCTGACATGGTTGGCTACTCGCGCCTGATGGAGCAGGACGAAGCCGGCACGATCGCGCGCCAGAAGAGCCACCGCGTCGAGCTTATCGACCCGACGATCGCACAGCACCACGGCCGCATCGTCAAGACGACCGGTGACGGCATGCTGGTGGTGTTTGAGAGCGTCACCGAAGCGGTCGGTTGCGCGGTCGAGATCCAGACCGCCATGGGCGGCCGCGAGGGCAACTTGCCCGACGCCACCCGCATCCGCTATCGCATCGGCATCAACCTCGGCGACATCGTCATCGACGGTGACGACATCCTTGGTGACGGCGTCAACATTGCCGCGCGCCTCGAAACCTTGGCGCCCCCGGGTGGGCTCTGCATCTCCGACATCGTGCACCAGAGTGTAGAGGGCCGGCTCGAGGCGAGGTTTGACGATCTCGGCCAGCAAACGGTCAAGAACATCACCAAGCCGGTGCATGTGTGGCAATGGCGTCCGGCGGCATCCGACGACGAGTCCGAACCTGGCGCCGACCGTCAGGACATCCGTTTCTGCACAGCGGCCGATGGTGCGCAGATCGCCTATGCGACGGTTGGCAGCGGCCCGCCACTCGTCAAATCGCCGAACTGGCTGAACCACCTCGAATACGATTGGCAAAGTCCGATCTGGCGCCACCTGTTTCGCGAGCTGGCGCGCCACCACACGCTGATCCGGTTCGACCAGCGGGGTAACGGTCTTTCGGACTGGGACGCCGACTTGTCGTTCGAGGCCTTTGTCGACGACTTGGAAACAGTGGTCGACGCGACCGGTCTAGACCGCTTTGCGCTGCTGGGAATCTCCCAGGGCTGCGCCAGTTCGGTCGCCTATGCCGTCCGCCATCCGGAGCGGGTGACCCGGCTCGTCCTCTATGGCGGCTACGCCCGCGGCCCGGCGAAGCGCGGCGCCGAGGCGGCGGCCCAGGCGGAGGCGATGCGCACGCTGATCCGCCAAGGGTGGGGTCAGGACAACCCGGCGTTCCGCCAAATGTTCACCTCGGCCTTCGTGCCGGAGGCAACGCCGCAGCAGATGGATTGGTTCAACGAACTGCAACGCATGACCACCTCCGGGGAGAACGCGGCGCGGATCCGTGCGGTGAACAACCAGATCGAGGTGACAGAGATGCTCCCCAGGTGAGCGTGCCGACGCTGGTCTTACATTGCCGGGACGATGGGATCGTGCCGTTCAGCGAGGGCCGGCGCATGGCAGCGATGATCCCGAACGCGCGCTTCGTTCCACTGGAGGGACGCAACCACCTCATCCTCGACCACGAACCGGCCTGGCCACGTTTCCTGGAAGAGGTCGGCCGGTTCTTGCGCGAGGCGTAGGCGCCAACCGGGAATCTCCCGACCGCGCCTACTTATGCCGGCGTCTTGGCCCCTCGTCCTGAGCCTGTCGAAGGACGAAGCACGAGGATCGCGCGTGCGGTGACACTCACCCTTCGACAAGCTCAGGGTGAGGAGATTGGGCAAGCCGCATCGGCCGTCCGGCCGCGTCGAACGGCTGTTTGAAATCGAACGCCTCCGGCTGCGGGCCGTTGTCGTGTAGCGCTTCCAACTTCGCCGCCGCCTCGGCCCAGTCGGGCCGGTGGTCGTCCGCGACCCACCATGCGACATAGCCCGGGTGATCCGCCTTCGAGAACCACTCGCGCCGCCGGCGCAGCGCCTTGGCGTGCACCCCGCCATAGGCAAACGCCGCCGCCGACTCCAAGTCGCGCCACAAGGACAGCGTCGCCGCTACCGGCGCCGGGTCGTCGCAAAACCGGGGCATGACGACGGCGCCCCACCTCGACCTGTCCGGCTCATTGTCGTAGCCGGAGCGGTCGATGAAGCCGTCGCTTTGTTCCACCGCCGCGAAGTTCGACCGGGTGCGCAGGACGAACCCGCGCATCACCGGATCCTCGTCGGGGCCACGTTGGACGGCGAAGGTGTAGAAGGCCAGGCGCGCCATGGCGGCGTCCTAGCACGCCCCATCCGGCCCGCCCACCCGATCCGCCTGCGCCTGTAGCTTCGCCAGCAGCCGGTCGAGCTGCTGCGCCTCCTTGGCGCTGAGACAGTCCAACAACTCCGCCTCCCGGCGCAGCGCCAGTGGCACGATCTGCTCGTAAATGCGGCGGCCCTTGCGGCTGAGCCGTAGGGGCGCCCGGCGGCGGTCGGCGGGATCAACGGCGCGTTCCAGCAAGCCATCCGCCAGCAGCCGCGAGACGGCGCGGCTGACCCGCACTTTATCCATCGCCGTCCGCGCCACCACCCCGGTGGCGGTCAGCGGCGCGAAGCGGCCGAGCACCGCCAGGGTCCGCCATTCCGGGATCGTCAGCCCGAACCGGGCGCCGTATTCGCCGGCGATCTGGGCGCTGACAGTGTTGGACAGCACGGAGAGGCGGTAGGGCAGGAAATGCTCCAGCGCCAGCTCACGATCAGATCGGGCTTGATTTAGTTTCATTTGAAACCAATATTGGCGTCAGGCGGCCCCGGGTCAAGCGCGCAACCGGCCCGGCCGCCCCGCGATCGCCAACGCCCAACACGCGTGTAGGAGTACGCCCCATGTCATTGGCCGCCGCCGTCACCACCCCCGACACCACCGATCTGTGGGAGAACCCCCTCGGCACCGACGGGTTCGAGTTTGTGGAGTACGCCTCGCCCAACCCCGGCGAGATGAAAAAGCTGTTCGAAACCCTTGGTTTCACGGCGATTGCCCGGCACCGCTCGAAGAACGTCACGCTCTACCGCCAGGGTGGCATCAACTTTATTCTGAATGAGGAGCCCGGCAGCTTCGCCGCCGAGTTCGCCGCCCAGCATGGCCCGTCCGCCTGCGCTATGGCGATCCGCGTGCACAACGCCGCCGAGGCCTATCGCCTGACGGCGGAGCGCGGCGCCACGCTCATCGACAACCATGTCGGCCCGATGGAACTGAACATCCCGACGATCGAAGGTATCGGCGGCATCCGCTTCTACATGGTCGACCGCTACGCCGACGGCCGCACCATCTACGATGTCGATTTCAACCCGATCGACGGCGTGTCTCAGCAGCCGCCCGGCGTCGGCCTGACCTACATCGACCACCTGACCAACAACGTCCACATCGGCAACATGGACAAGTGGGCGGGCTTCTATGAGAAGCTGTTTAACTTCAAGGAAATCCGCTACTTCGACATCGAAGGTAAGGTAACGGGTTTGCGCAGCCGGGCGATGACCAGCCCCTGCGGCAAGATCCGCATCCCCATCAACGAGTCTGCCGACGACCAGAGCCAGATCGCCGAGTATCTGAAGGAGTATGGCGGCGAGGGCATCCAGCACATCGCCCTGGGCACCGACGACATCTACGCGACGGTCGAGGCCATGGCCGCCAAGGGCGTCAAGTTCCTCGACACGCCTGGCACCTATTACGACCGCATCGACGCACGCCTGCCGGGCCACGGCGAGAGCGTCGCCCGCATGCGCGAGAACAGCATCCTCATCGACGGCGCGCCGACCGAAGGGCAGGGGCTGCTGCTGCAGATTTTCACCGAGACTTGCATCGGCCCGATCTTCTTCGAGATCATCCAGCGCAAGGGCAATGAAGGCTTTGGCGAAGGCAACTTCCAGGCGCTTTTTGAATCGATAGAAGAGGATCAGCTCCGCCGCGGCGTCATCAAGCCGAAAGGCTAAACATGAAGCACAACATCTCCGTCTCCCGGGTCGAGGGGCAGACCTCGCGCCAGGCCCATGTCGACCTGCCGGACGGCACCTATGAGAGGGAACTCGGCCGCGAGGGTTTCTTCGGCCCGGCCTCGATGATGTACCACCGCCGCCCGCCCACCGGTTGGGTGAACTGCGAAGGGCCGCTGCGCCCCCGCGCCTTCGACCTGACAAAGCTGGAGCAACGCACCGGCACCCCGTGGGGCGCGACATCGGTCCTGACCAACGCCCACACGAAGATGCGCTTCTGGCGCACCGAAGGCGCCATGCCGCGCCTCGCCCGCAACGGCGACGGCGACGAACTGCTGTTCGTGCACCGGGGGCAGGGCCGGCTGTTCTGCGACTACGGTCATCTGGCGATCGGCGAGGGCGACTATGTGGTGCTGCCCCGCGGCACCATGTGGCGCACCGAATTCGACGGCGCCGCCGACCTGTTGCTGATCGAGGCCACCAACGACATGTACAAGCTGCCGGAGAAGGGCGTCGCCGGCCGCCACGCCATCTTCGACCCGGCCATTTTGGACACCCCCAAGATCGACGACGCCTTTCGCGCCCAACAGACCGACGACAGTTGGCAGGTGGAGATCCGCCGCCGTGGGCAAGTGTCGACTGTGACCTATCCCTACAACCCGCTGGACGCGGTCGGCTGGCAGGGCGATTTGTCACCGGTGCGCCTCAACTGGCGCGACATCCGCCCGCTGATGAGCCACCGCGCCCACCTGCCGCCTTCGGCCCACACGACGTGGCTGGCCTCGCGCTTTGTCGTGTGCACCTTCGTCCCGCGCCCGTTCGAGACCGACCCGGGTGCGTTGAAGGTGCCGTTCTTCCACAACAACGACGACTTTGATGAGGTGCTGTTCTATCACCAGGGCAACTTCTTCAGCCGCGACAACATCGAAGCCGGCATGGTGACCTTCCATCCCTGCGGCTTCACCCACGGCCCCCACCCCAAGGCGCTCCGCCATATGTTGGAGCAGTCGAAGCCAATGACCGACGAGGTCGCGGTGATGCTCGACACCCGCGACGCGCTCGACGTCGCGCCGCTACCGGCGGGCGTCGAGAACCCCGACTACGTCAACTCCTGGCGCACCGAACCAGCCGCCCAAGCGGCGGAGTAGGGGCAGACTAGGCCGTCATTGCGAGACGCGAAGCGTCGTGGCAATCCAGCCCTGACCGTCACGGCCGGCTCTGGATTGCCACGGCGCGCCATGCGCGCCTCGCAATGACGGGGAACTGCACGGCACGAACCCACAATCACAGTCTGTCATCCCGGACTTGATCCGGGATCCATCTCGACTCTCGCGCAAGCGTCCCCTGGATCCCGGCTCTCTGGCCGGGATGACAGCCTGCGCGCATGCCACCGTCACGGCGCATCCTCCATCGGCCGCCAAGTGTGGAGCACCTTGCGATCCGCCCGGCGCATCGTGAAGTAGTTGCCGCCACCGCCCGGCTGATCGTGCGCGCGGTCGATGGTGGCTTGCATGTAGTGGCACAGCAACAGCGTACCGACCCCACCATGCCCGACGAACAGCACATCGCCATCGTCGCCCCGGGCCAGCACGGCCTCAGCTTCGCCCACGATCCGGGCCTGCGCGTCGGCGGCGCGCTCCCACCCGCGAACGCTCTGCTGCGGCCGGGCGAAGAAGTCGTTCGCCACACGCTCGAATTCCTCGGGCGGCAGGAAGCCGGTCGCCGAACGGTCGTTTTCATGCATGGCGTGCCGCACCTCCATCCGGACGCCCAGGGCGGCGGCGATGGGTTCCGCCGTATCCAACGCTTTCTGCTCCGCACTGGCGACGACCTGAGTGGTCCCGGCGAGCCAGCCCGCGGCGACCAGCGCCCGCACGCGCGCGCGGCCGACCTCGTTCAGTCCCCAGGACGGCACGGGGACGGCGGGGTCGATCCGGACCTGCGGATGGGTCAGGTAGCGAACAAGTGTCATCGGCCCAGTGTACGTGTGGACAGCGCAATCATCATGGCCGACAGCGCCCCGCTATCGCGGCGAACGATCCGAGCGCCATGTCGAGAGCGTGAAGCGAGCGTCCCCTGGCTCCCGGCGCGCCGGCTGGACAGCCCGCGGCACATTGCCGTCATTGCGAGACGCGAAGCGTCGTGGCAATCCAGCCCCGACCGCGAAGCCCGCTCTGGATTGCCACGTCGGGCCATCCTCCCGGACACCCCGCCTCGCAATGACGAAGTAGCGTCCACACCGCACCGCCCAGAATGGGTTCGTTTGGAAATCTCGATTCTTTTATCATTCGAAATCAGTGGGTTACGTTTTCGCCGTTTACAATCGTCCATCCCAGAGGTCGTTCGCCGGCGGGCGCTGTGACCAAAATTGGGTTTGTTTGGCAGCGGCGCCTTCTTGGCAGTGGGCTTGGCGCCGAAACCTTGGTCTCGTCGGCCGCAGCACCTGTTTTTTCAGTCCGGAAACAGGCGTTAACCATTGACCGCATAGTGCGTCATAGTGTTTCATATTTGTGTCGATTGACCGTATACGTATCCTTCCGCGTGGTCGCAAATCCCAATGACTGAGGGATCCCTCGCCGTAATCCGCCATCTGAAAGCCGGCCTGCAACAGTACGATAGCCGCCACAGCCTTTATGTTTAGCGTCCAACGCCCAACGACCGCCCGGTTGCGCCCCAGGGCTCAATGGCACCCGCCCGGCCGGAAACCAACTTCCATTTGGCGCGGTCAATATACGGTGTTTTGTCCGTGAAATCAAGAGCGATATTCGCCGAAATAGCGAGTTAACCTGGTCGAACAACCTTGTGTGGTTCTGCTGTCCGCGCGTCGGGGCTCGAGCGAGGCGTGTCGCGCCGCAACTTCGCCCATGCAACCTCTTCACCGTTGGGTGGCGGCGTCATGACCTCCGCGCTGCATTGAGGCGTTCGGCGCATTTGATGCGCGGTTGGCCGCGGCCATTTCGCACTCACCGACGGCGTACTCCCAAGCGCGGCATGTACGAGAACCTAACGTCTTCGCGAGACGGTCTCGTGGAGGTCCCCAGGGGTCAGCTGACTCTGTAATTACGGAATCAGTCCGTATTACAGAGAAATAAAAAATACATAAAAACAAAGACATATGAGAGAACTCCACATGAATATCAACATAGATGGGCCGATTTCATTGAAATGTTTTGGATATGTTCCCATTTTGCGTGGAGCAAGCATGTTGTGGAGAAATTACATGGCAAAGCAAACAAACCAACCGGCCACGGCAAAGCGATCAAAGATCAGCCAGGTGGATTTTCCAAACCTCTCTCTTCAGCAAGCCATGCGGATAGCGCGTGGCATCTGGGATAACTTTGCCGGCAAGGGATCAGCTCCGCACAATATCGCTCTGGCATTGGATCTGAGCCCAACAAGCGGCGGCTGGCGGAATCTATGCGGAGCATCGATAGCTTACGGGCTTACGGAAGGAGGGTACAACGCAGCCACGATAGCGCTGACAGAACTCGGCCGCCGGGTAGTCGCACCGACCCGAGAGGGTGACGACGCAATCGCGCTACAGGAGGCTGCATTGCGCCCCCGAATACCAGGCGATTTCTTCAGGCAATACAACCGAGCGAAGTTTCCGCGGGAGGACATAGCGGCAAACGTACTTGTTGAAAAAGGGATCCCGAAGGATCGGGCAGAGGCGCTAACGAAACTCCTACAGGAGAACGGTCGCTTTGTTGGGTTCATCAAAGAGACAAAAACTGGCCCGTTCGTTTCGTTGGATGTTCCAGAGTCTCACGAAGCGGCCAATTCGGAATCGCAATCGGATTTCGTTGCTCCTAACGACGATGAAACGAAAGACGAGTTTGGTGCTGTAAATGCCGGCATATCACCCAACGACACATCAGGGCATTCGCAGAGTGAGAACGATGGCCGGGTTTTCATAACGCACGGAAAGAACCTTGGCATCCTGGAACAGATAAGAGAAGTCGTCCAGCTGGGGGGGTTCGAGCCGGTTATCTCAACTCAGCGGGAAACTGCTGCGAAGCCAATACCGGACAAAGTCATGGATGACATGCGTCGATGCGGAGCCGCCGTTATTCACGTCGGGGCAGAAGGCGTCCTGAAGGATGAGGACGGGGAAGAACATCCACAGATAAATCCAAACGTACTAATCGAAATTGGAGCAGCCATGGCGCTGTACCGAGGTAGATTCATCCTGGTTGTCGAAGAAGGCGTTAGACTCCCGTCCAATCTTCAGGGGCTGTATGAGTCCAGGTATAGCGGAAACTCAATTGAGTTTCAGGCGGGAATGAAGATTTTGAAGGCTCTTCGTGGGCTTAGGAAGGCTGCTTAAGAGGCAACCGGCTCCTACGTCGCGACCTCGGTGATCTATCGTGCGAACGGCCCGAGGGTCCATCGCTGCGGCCTTTCACACTTCGAAGTGATTTCTTAACCATGCCCGCATTACGGGTATGTTTTCGTACATCTTCGGAGGGGCTCACTTATGGAGGGCGAGTTTGGGCGCAGTTTTGAGTCAGAGAGTTCGCTATATTCCGCCTCGGATAGAGGTCGAGCGCGAGACGAACGGACCGACGAACGATCGCCATTTCGTCGAGATTATGCGCGCCTAGTTCACAGTGCGTCCTTCCGTCGGCTTGGCGGTAAGACGCAACTTTTTCCTGGCAACAAGACTGACTTCGTCAGGAACCGTCTGACGCACTCTCTTGAGGTGGCACAGGTTGCGAAGTCGATTGCCATCCATCTCAACAAAGTGCTTGGCGCCGAAACCGCCCCAATCGATCTTGATATCGTAGAGGCAGCGGCTTTGGCGCATGACATCGGTCATCCGCCGTTTGGCCATAGCGGAGAGCGAGCCCTTGCGAAGTTGATGAAGCCGCACGGAGGATTTGAAGGCAACGCACAGACCCTCCGTGTTGTAACTAAGCTCGAAAAGCGAAAGCTTCGTCGGGAGGGTGCGAAGGTTACCGACGCGGGTATCGATAACCGGTTAGGTCTGAACCTGACCTACCGGACTCTGGCATCCGTGCTCAAATACCCATCGCAGCTTTATAAAAGGCCAGGTGTCACAAAAGGATACTACGCGGCCGACCGCGCCATAGTAGACGAGATAACAAAGCACGTTTTTCCGTCAGAGAAGCGGTTATGTAGAACTGTCGAGTGCAATATCATGGATATGGCAGACGACATTGCGTATTCAACATATGACATCGAAGACAGCATTAGAGAGGGGGTTCTTTCGAAAAAAATTGTGAAGAAGCAAATGAACAACAGTGACACAGTATCATCTATACTGAGAAAGGTGAGGGAGGGAATAACAGAGTATATTGGAGAGGGCGAGGACACAGACGAGAACGAAGTAAAATGCCTTACCATGTCATTCTTCTCAAGCGAGTCTACCTTTGAGGTAGGGGCATACGGGAGATCGAACATGTCCAACGAGCTTGTCGGACAGCTGATTAACAGCGTTTTTCCCGTTGACGAATCGCTTCATCGAACTATGAAAATATCGATGGAGAGAGAGGCCTTGATAAAGATGTTGGCGCTGAAACATCTGGTATATGAGCTTGTCATTCGAAGTAATGAGATAAAGGCCTACGAGTTCAGGGCGGGTGAAATAGTGAAGAGAGTCTTTGATATACTAATAGAGAACAAATCAGATCTACTTCCAGCAGATCACAGGGAGGTGATGGATGGCTTGAATGAGCCGGAGAGAATTCGCCATATCTGTGACTTTATTTCCGGCATGACGGATCGCACAGCAACAAACTACTATGCGACGCTTCTCACCGTTAATCCGGTTACAATCTTCCAAGCGATGTAACCGAGGGTAACGTCAGCGTCCCAACCGCCGACACATCACTGCTCCGCTCACAAATCCTCCGTAACACCCAGCACCTTGGATGTCCCATCAAGCCC
Source organism: Alphaproteobacteria bacterium (assembly GCA_028279245.1). Classification (GTDB taxonomy): domain Bacteria; phylum Pseudomonadota; class Alphaproteobacteria; order UBA6615; family UBA6615; genus JANQOE01. The sequence goes on along the minus strand of JANQOE010000031.1, from coordinate 12,114 downwards.
CTTGAGGGTTGCCTCGGCCATCAGAGTTGTCGGCCGCGATAGCCGGTTGGCGAAGTCTTGGGAGAACAGGACCGGCTGGTCGAACTGGCTGCACAAGCCTTCGATGCGCGCCGCCGTGTTGACGGCCTGTCCCAGCACGGTGAAGTCGATGCGGGTTTTCGAGCCGATGTTGCCGTACCGCACTTCGCCGAAATGCAACCGCACCCCGAAACTGAAACCGAGCGGCGGGTTGGCGTGTTGCGCGGTGTGCAGGGCCCGCTGGGCGGCTGCCAGCGCGGCTTCGCGCACCGCCGTGGCATCCAAGCTATCGTCGCCGGTGGGGAAGATCGCCAGCACGCCATCGCCGAGGAACTTCAGGATTTCGCCGCCATGGGTTTCGACGGCGTCCCCAACGATCTCGAAATACCGGTTGGCGAGCGCCACGGCTTGCTCGACGGGCAGGCATTGTTCAGGCCCGTCCAATCGCGACACTCGGTGATCCGGGGGAAAGGGTCCATCTCACCGGTAAGCGCAAGCGTCGTCTGGATCCCGGCTCTCCGGCCGGGATGACAGGGTGGTTGGCGGGTCGGTCCTGCGACCCGCCTCGTAGACGCGTGCGGCCCCTACCAGCGTTTCGCCACCTCCTGTTGCATGAAGGCCAGGCCGTCTTTCGCCAGGGCTTCTTCGCTGTCGTACATGCGCCGCCAAATCTTCGTTGCGGCGATCAGTTCGGCCAGCGAGTCGCCGAAGGCTTCGATGGTCATCCAGCCGTCGTAATTGGCGTCGCGCAGCGCGTCGAAGGTCTCGGTCCAGGCGACGCCGCCTTTGCCCGGCGTGCTGCGGTCGTTTTCGGCGATGTACACGTGGCGGAACTGCCGCGCGCAGTTGCGCCTACACGCTCTCTTCTTCGATCTTGAATGACAGCACGCACCCTTATGTCTCGGAAGCAATGAGGTAGTGGGGACAGTCAGCGGGTCGAGGGACCGGCCCGTCCCACCGCCTCACCGGCTGAGCGAGTGCGCCAGCTCCATCTGCGAGGGTGGGCCGCCGAACATCGAAGTTTGCGACATGTTCGGTAGTTCGTGGGCGATGCCTTTGTGGCAGTCGATGCAGGTCTGTTCGCCGGTGAACAGGAACCGCTGATGGGCGTCGGCGGCTCTGGTGCTTTGGCGGGTGATGTCCATGGATTCGGCGGAGTGGCAGTTGCGGCATTCCAGGGAATCGTTCGCTTCCAGCCGCGCCCATTCATGTTGGGCCAGCGTCAGGCGGTGGGCCAGGAACTTCTCCCGCGTGTTGATGGTGCCGAAAATCGTCCCCCAAACTTCTTTCGAGGCCTGCATCTTGCGGGCGATCTTGTCGGTCCAGTTGTGCGGCACATGGCAGTCGGGGCAGGTGGCGCGCACGCCGGAGCGGTTGGTGTAGTGGATGGTCGGTTTCAGTTCGGCTAACGGGTTGTCGCGCATTTCGTGACAGCCGATGCAGAACGTCTCGGTGTTGGTGACCTCGAGCGCGGTGTTGAAACCGCCCCAGAAGATGATGCCCATGATGAACCCGCCGAGGGTCAGAAAGCCGAGGCTGTAATGGACGCTCGGTCGGCGGATCGTGTCCCACATCCGGCGGGCATGGGCGAGCATATCAGTTCGCCCCCTGCTGCCGGCGCGCCAAATCTTCCAGCACCGTGTCGATATCGACGAACCCGTTCTCCACCAGCGGCCGGGCGTTGACCTGGGTGACGTGACATTGGGTGCAGAAGAACCGGCGCGGCGTGATCGACGCCAGGAACTGGTTCTCCCGGTTCATGAAGTGGGTGATTGACACCATCGGCGCCTGGCTCACCTCGATCGCCGCCCGGCTATGGCACTGCATGCAGCGGTTGGCGTTGATGTCGATCTGATAGCCATCGATTTTGTGCGGGATCACCGGCGGCTGTTCCGGATAGTTCCGCACCTGCCGCAGGTCGGAGTTCACCACCTGCGGGATGGTCGGCGGGTTGGCGTTCTGGTCGAGCGGCGTGCCGTCGCGCAAGGTGGCGACCGGCTGTTGCGCCAGCGCGCCGCCCACCACCCCTAGGGCTACGAGGGCGGCTGTTAGATATCGGAGCCAGGTTGCCATGCTCATACCCCCACCGGTTCGATCCGCACCGCACACTTCTTGAAGTCCGTCTGCTTCGACAGCGGGTCGGTCGCGTCGAGCGTCACCTTGTTGATGAGCTGACGCGCGTCGAACCAGGGAACGAAGACCAGCCCGCGCGGTGGCCTGTTGCGGCCGCGGGTTTCGACCCGGGTCAGGATATGGCCGCGCCGCGACGCCACCTTCACCGCGCTGCCGCGGCGCAGGTTCAGCTCCGTAGCGTCATCCGGGTGCATGTAGACCAAGGCGTCCGGCACCGCCTTGTGCAGCTCCGGCACGCGCTGGGTCATCGACCCGGAATGCCAATGCTCCAGCACCCGGCCCGTGGTTAGCCAGAAGGGATAGGCCGTGTCGGGGCTTTCCGCCGGCGGTTCGTAGGGCAGGGCGAAGATCACCGCCTTGCCGTCCGGCTTGCCGTAGAACTCGAAGTCGGCGCCCGGCGTGACGTAGGGATCGTACCCCTCCTTGAACCGCCACAGCGTTTCCTTGCCGTCCACCACCGGCCAGCGCAGGCCGCGCACCTCGTGGTAGACATCGAAGTCCGCCAGGTCATGGGCGTGGCCGCGGCCGAACCGCGCGTATTCCTCGAACAGGCCTTTCTGGATGTAGAAGCCGAAGTCGTTCGCTTCCTGGTTCCCATATTCCGTCGAAGTCTGTTCCAGCGGATAGGCATCCACCTGGCCGTTGGCGAACAGCACGTCGTACAGCGTCTTGCCTTTGTAGTCCGGGTTGGCGTCGAGCAGTTCCGCCGGCCACACCTCGTCGGTGGTGAAGCGCTTCGAGAACTCGACGATCTGCCACATGTCCGAGCGCGCCTCGCCCGGCGGGTCGACCAACTGGTGCCAGAATTGGGTGCGCCGCTCGGCATTGCCGTAGGCGCCTTCCTTCTCGACCCACATCGCCGCCGGCAGGATCAGGTCGGCCGCCTCCGCCGTCACGGTGGGGTAGGCGTCGGACACGACGATGAAGTTGTCCGGGTTGCGGTAGCCGGGGAGGCCTTCCTCCATCAGGTTGGGCGCCGCCTGGATGTTGTTGGTGACCTGCACCCAGTAGCAGTTGATCTCGCCGTCCTTCAGCTTGCGGTTCTGCGCCACGGCGTGCGCCCCGACCCAGTCCGGCACCGTGCCTGCGGGCAGCTTCCAGATCTCCTCCGCCGTCGCCCGGTGTTCGGGGTTGGTCACGACCAGATCGGCCGGCAGCCGGTGCGCGAAGGTGCCGACTTCCCGCGCGGTGCCGCAGGCCGAGGGTTGCCCGGTCAGCGAGAAGGGCGAGTTGCCGGGCGTCGAGATCTTCCCGGTCAGCAGGTGCAGGTTGTAGATCATGTTGTTGACCCACACGCCGCGCGTATGCTGGTTCACCCCCATCGTCCACAGCGACATGACCTTGGTGCCGGGGTCGGCGTACATCTGGGCGATCTTTTCCAGCGTGTCCGGCGACACGCCCGAGAGCTCCGCCGCCCGCTCCACCGTGTAGGGCGCCACGAACTCGGCGAACTCTTCGAAACTCATCGGCTCGGAAGCGCCGGAGTTCGGATTGGCCGCGGCCTGCTGCAGCGGATGTTCGTCCCGCAGACCGTAGCCGATATCCGGCGCGCCCTTCCGGAAGTTGACGTGTTTCGCCACGAAGTCGTGGTTCACCGCGTCGTTCTGGATGATGTAGTTGGCGATGTAGTTGAGGATCGCCAGGTCCGCATGCGGCGTGAACACCGCCGGAATGTCGGCGAGATCGAAACTGCGGTGGCGGAAGGTCGACAGCACGGCGACGCGGACGTGCGGATGGCTGAACCGGCGGTCGGCGATACGCGTCCACAGGATCGGATGCATCTCCGCCATGTTCGAACCCCAGAGCACGAAGGCATCGGCATGTTCGAAGTCGTCGTAACACCCCATCGGCTCGTCGATGCCGAAGGTGCGGATGAAACCGACGACCGCGCTGGCCATGCAATGGCGGGCGTTGGGGTCGATATTGTTGGACCGGAAACCGGCCTTCATCAGTTTTGACGCGACATAGCCTTCCCAGACCGTCCACTGGCCGGACCCGAACATGCCGATCGCCTGCGGGCCTTTGGCGGCCAGCGTGGCCTTCCATTTCTCGGCCATGATGTCGAACGCCTCATCCCAGCCGACCGGCTCGAAATCGCCGTCCTTGTGGTAGACGCCGTCACGTTTGCGCAGCAGCGGGGTGGTCAGCCGGTCCGCGCCGTACATGATCTTCGACAGGAAGTACCCCTTCACGCAGTTCAGCCCGCGGTTCACCTCCGCTTCGGCATCCCCGTGGGTGGCGACGACCTTGCCCGCCTTCGTCGCGACCATGATCGAGCAGCCGGTCCCGCAGAAACGGCACGCGGCCTTCGACCATTTGAGGTCGGTCAGCTCGGCATCGGTGATGACGTTCTGCGCCTCGGCGGAAAGCGGCAGGCCCGCCGCCGCGGCGGCCGCGGCAACAGCGTGGGCCTTGATAACGTCCCGTCTGCTGATTCCGGTCATGGTTTCCTCTCGTTCCGCTGTTCGCCGGCTGGTTCGGTTTCAACTTCTGTCTGGTGGTAGACGAGCGATGCGCTGGCCACTCCGTCGACCAGGCTCAGCTTGTTGAGGTGGTCGACAATCTCCGCTTCACTCGCGGTTTCGAGGGTCACGACGATCTTGCCGGATGGGTCCGACATCGGGACCTCCGCCGCGTCGACAGCCTCGACCGCCGCGATGACGTCCGCCAGCTTTGACGGGTCAGCCCGCAAGACCAGGCTGGAGATATGAACGACCTTGGCCACGCGCCTACGCGCCGACGCGGATCGCCGCGACGGGGCAAGCCGAGATACAGGCGCCGCAACCGTTGCATGCGTCGTTATCGACCATGATCGCGCCGACGGGGCGATGCGATAGATCAACCCGCAAGGCGGTTTGTGGACACGCGTCGGTACAGATTTGGCAGCTTATCCCGTCATTCATCATGCAGCCTGCCTCGATAGCGACGGTGTGCTGCCAGGGCGCGGTATCGCGGGGCGCGAACACCTCCTCGGCACACGCCTCGGCGCAGGCGCCGCAGAAGGTGCATTCGCCCTTGGAAAAATCGACCGCCGGCGTGGCGCCGCGGCCTTTGATTAGGATCGCTTCCGGGCAGGCGGCGATACAGTCGCCGCATCCGGTGCAGGCATTTCGAATGGAAATCTCGCTCGACCATGGCGGCCGCGGGATTTTGTGGGCGCCGAGCAAGAATTCCCGCCTATCTCTTGCGGAAGATGCGCTGCGCATCACGCGCCTCAGCCCGTCGGCGGGCCTAAGATCAATTGCAGCATCCAGACGACAAACCCCCAGCCGCCGACGATAACGACGGCCAAAAACGGGGCGAGAAAAACGGATAGCAGAAGAAACGCCCGACGCTCATCCGTCCTGCTGCGCTGCCGTTCTTCCGCCTGGGCCTCGACCATGCGCACCTCCCCTGCCGCAAGTCGTCTGCCTCAACTTAGGGCAACGAGGGTGCTTTGCATATCCCGCCGAGGACCGATGCGCGGTCGCCGTGAGACAATGATTTCGCGAGTCCCGAAGCTCGCCTCGCCCCAGATGCGCCGACGCGAACGGCTAGGATGGGACGGCCGATCAGCCCTGAGCCCCGGCCTCTCGGATCATGTCGGTCAGCGCCCTAACGGGCACCGAGTTCTGCAACTCGGAGGGTATGACGACCGAAAGCTTCAGCGGCCAAAGAGTCAGATGGCCATGGTCAATCGGTATCAGCCCGAAGGTCCGGGCGATGGACTGGAAGTCGATCGGCAGGACAGCGACATAGTCGCCCGTTTCGGCGATGGCCATCATCGAGGGTAGCGACGTTGCCCTGACGCGGATCCGCGGGGGCCTTACGTTCTCTTTTTCGCAGAACTCGTGAAGCTTCTTCTCGAAGGCCTTGCTGTTCAGGATGCCCACCCAAGGATACTCGACCAAGTCGGCGGTCGTCGGGTTGTCCTTCCGCAACAGCGGATGCGCGGCCCTGACGAAAGGCTTCTGCCAGCTCGCCTGGAGATCCTGGACTACGTAGTCGTTCGACAGCTCGATATTGTCCATGTCGCTGACCGCCATGTCGCCGACCGCCATGTCGATGTCGCGGTTTTCCAGGTCCTCAACGAGTTGCTCCATTGGCTTGGTATGCAGGTCGAGCGAAATACCGGGAAACCGGGTCATGAACGCCCTGATCAACTGCGGTATTCTGACGAGGCTCCACATCTCACCGGCGCCAACCCGGATGCTGCCGTTGATCCTGCTGTCGATCTCCGCCATCCGCAGTATGGATTGCCGCGTCTCCGCTTCGATCATCTTCGCGAAACGGTAGAGCTCGTGCGCTGCCTCCCGCGGTTCGAGGCGTCCGGACCCCCTAAAAAACAGGGTGTGCTGGAGCTGGTCCTCAAGCCGGGAGATGCTTTTGGACATCGCCGGTTGGGTGACACCACACGCGTTCGCCGCATCACGCAAGCTGGCATGCTCGAAGACCGCCACGAAGTGCGCAAGGTTCCGGCTATTGATGTAACCCGGGTCCTTCATATGAAATTATTTCAACATGTGTTTCCAAATAAGAATTATGTTTCATGCCATTGGCTCTGTAAAGTCAGCCTGGGGAAGGACGAATAGGAACGCGATGTGATGGTGCGCGGCCAACAGAAGCCGAACACTCCATTCGCGATGGCCGACCGGCTGTCGCCGTTCGTGCAGCCGACCCCCAAGACCAAAAACACAAAGGCGCATCAGGACTCACTCACGCCGCGCTGGCGACACAGCGGACAACCGTCAGGTCCGCTGCAATGCCAGCCGAAGAGCGGCGTGAAGCAACACCTTAACGACAATGACTCTAGGGAGGAGACAATGACGGGACGTGTATTCCAACTGGCCGGCAAGGTCGGCAGATTAATGGCGGTGCCCGCAGCGGCCATACTGCTGATCGGGTCCGCGAGCGATGCGACGGCGGAGAAGCTCCGCGTCGGTTATCTGAAGTTCGTGACCTTCGGCGGCATCTACGCAGCGGAACAGAACGGCTGGTACGAGGACGCTGGGCTCGACGTGGAGCTCGTGCTCTTCGACAGCGGCCCGCCGCTTCTGGAAGCGATGGCATCCGGGTCTGTCGACGTGGGCGCCCTTGGCGGCGTGCCGTCGCTGCGGACCATGTCGCAGGACGTGTTCCCGCTGAGGATCATCTCTGCGGTCGCGGACGTCTCCAGTTCCCTGAAGATCGTTGCGACTGACGAAATCCAGTCCATGGACGACCTGAGGGGGAAGGACATCAGCATCCCCTGGGCCACGACCCAGCACCTCGTCATGGGCAAGGCGCTGGCGCAGCATGACATGACCTTCGATGACGTAAATCTGATCCAGATGGAAGCGATCGACGGTCAGGCCGCGCTGGTCGCTGGCCGGCTCGACGCAACCATCCCCGTGCCGGCGACGTTGGAGCAGATCCTGGCGTCGCGCGACGATATCCATGTCATCTTCGAGCCATCGGATTTCGATCCGCCGGTCGCCATCTTCGACGTCTGGGTTGCCCCGGCGGATGTGCTTGAAGAGCGCGGTGACGAGATCAAGAAAGTGCTCGACATCTGGCACGGGCAGATCGTGCCGTATCTGGCGGACGGCAACCTCGAAGAGGTGCGGGACTGGACCGGCCGCGTGCTCGGGTCCCAGGCGACGACCGAGGAGATCGAGCAGAAACTCAGCATCCTCACGCTCCACAACAGCGAGGAGATGGCGGAGATCGCCTCCAACGGCGAGTTCAAGCGCATGCTGACGGAGCAAGCCGAGTTCATGACCAGCGTCGATATCATCCCCGGCGTTCCGGACTTCTCGGAAGGTCTCGTGACCGACCTCGTCGCGAACTAAGCAGACGGCGTTCCGCGGGGATCGGGACGCCGTTACCATCTGAGTCGAGGATGGCACTGGGCTTGAGCGAACCTGTGGCAGAGGTGGCCGGGGACGACGAAATCGAATCCCCGGCCCGCAAGGCGGCCCGGCTGCGCCGGACCAGGATCGTCGTCGGCACGATCAGTCTTGGCAGCCTTATCCTGCTCTACACGCTGGTCTCCAACTTCTCGGGCGTCAATCCGGCGTTGATGCCGCCGCCGCAGGCAATTGGCGCCACGTTTTGGCGCATGATGGCGGACGGTTCGCTCTGGGAAGACACGGCTGCGAGCCTGCTGCGGATTCTCGTCGGCTACTCGATCGGCACCTCGCTGGCGATTCTGATCGGCACCCTGATGGGGTGGTTCCGTATCGTCGAGTTCATTTTCGATCCGATTGTCGAGGCGTTTCGTCCGGTGCCGCCCCTGGCCTACATTCCGCTGATCATCCTGTGGATCGGCATCGGCGAGGAATCCCGGATCCTCGTTCTCGTTATGGCGTCGTTCTTGACCTGCATCGTCAACGCCTACTCGGGCATGAAGCAAGTGCCGCGCGTCTACGTGGAAGCCGCGCGGACCCTTGGCGCCAGCGAGGCCACGATCTTCCGCCGCGTCGCCCTACCGTTCGCCCTGCCTTACATCTTCGCCGGCATGCGGGTGGCAATGGCCGCGTCGTGGGCAACCCTGGTCGCGGCGGAACTGGTGGCCGCGCAGAGCGGTCTTGGCTACATGCTGCAGGCCGGCCGGCGCTTCTTCGACACCAGCGTTGTCATGGTCGGCATCATCACCATCGGCATACTCGCCTTCACATTGGACCGCCTGTTCCGGTTCGCGCAATCGCGCCTGAACAGGTGGGAGGAGGTGGAACGGTGACCGACGCCGTAACGGCCGAACTGACTGTGTCAGGCGTCCACCAGACGTTCATCACGACCGACGGCAAGCCGATGAACGTGCTGAACAACATCAACCTCAATTTCGATGAAGAGAAGTTCGTCTCCATCGTCGGGCATTCCGGCTGCGGCAAGTCGACGCTGCTCCGCATCGTATCCGGCCTGCAGAGACCGACACGCGGGAGCGTCCGCTTCAAGGGTCACGAGGTCACCGGGCCCGGCGCGGACCGCGGCATGGTGTTTCAGCAAGACGCCGTCTTTCCCTGGCTGACGGTCCGGCGGAACATCGAGTTCGGGATGGAGGCGCGCGGCGTCGCGCGGGAAGAGATCGGCCGGCAGTCGAAGCGGTGGATCGAACTGGTCGGGCTCACTGGGTGGGAGGACGCCTACCCGAAGGAACTCTCCGGCGGCATGCGGAAACGCGTCGACCTCGCCCGCGTCTACGCCAATTCTCCCGAAGTCATGCTGATGGACGAACCGTTTGGCGCCCTCGATCAGCAGACAAAGTCGGTGATGCAGGGTGAGCTACTGCGGCTGTGGCAGAACTCTAGGTCCATCGTTCTCTTTGTCACCCATGACCTGGAGGAGGCGATCTACCTGTCCGACGAGATCGTCGTGCTGGCGCCGCGGCCCGGCCGGGTGAAGTCGAAAATGCAGGTGTCGCTGGCCCGGCCGCGGGAGGACGGGATGCGGCTGACGACCGAGTTCCTGGAGCAGAAGCGTGCGCTACATGAACTTTTGAAGGAGTCCCTCTGAGGTTCGCTGTGCCCCCTTAGGGGGCAGCTTAGCGCAACCCCTCCGGCGCCAGGTCGCCAATTGAGCCGGCCACATCGTCCGCCCTGTCATCGGCGCCTGTCTTCGGCGCGGGGAGCCGCGTGTCGTACTCGTATCCCGGCTCGCTTTGTTGCCGCCGCCAGGTGGCGCGCATCTCGCGCCAGGCGCCGACCAGGCTACGGGGCGGTGGCATATCGTCGGCGATCTCTGCCGCCAGGGCCTTGAGGTTGTAGCAGGGCACGCCGGCGTACATGTGATGCTCGATGTGCCAATTCATCCGCCAATACAAAAACGACCAAACCGGATTGAGCTTGATCGAGCGGGTGCTCTTGCGGAAGTCGGGCACGTCGTTGCGCAGCCCGCAATGCTGGGTCAGCCCGACGAAGTAGCGGGCCCAGTTGCCGATGAACCCGAACGCGCTGAGCAGCAGCGGCAGCACCCACTGACCGGTGAGCACGGCCACCGCCAACACCGCGCCGTGGAACAGCAGCAGCAGGCGCGACCATAGGATCGACTTGCGATGCTCCGCCGGCTGGTCGGCATGTAAGGCGTCCAGCCATTCGGTGATCGGCGCATCCTTCGGCGCGACCTGGCCCCGGGCACCGAGCCACGTCACCCATATCGCCCAGAACAGACCGCCCTTGCCGAAGCTACGGCCGGGCCGCCCGAATAGATTGATGGTGAACAGTTGCAGCAACTGGCCGGGCCGCAGGTTCGGTTCGATCGGCAGCACATTCTCCCGGTCGCCATCGGGATACTGGGTGTAGCGGTGGTGGTAGGTGTGGCTGCTGGCGTAATCGAACGGGTCCCACCAGCTCAACAGACTGAACAGGTAGAGGAACACCTTGTTGAGCCATTTCGTCCGGAACACCGTGCCATGCCCCAACTCGTGCGGCGCGGTGCCGAAGAAGAAGCCGCCGACCGACCCGTGTAGGAGCAAGGCGAGTGCGAAAGCGACCCACATCTGCTGCGCCCACAACACATAGGTGAGGGCGCCCGTGAGCAGGAACAGCGCGAGGTGGCCGCCGGCCTGGAGCCAACCTTGCAGATCGCTGCGCTTCGTTAGTTCGCGCAGCTTCGGCCCGTCGATCGGGCAGCGATACCATTTGACCCGCAGGTTCTTGCGAACCTCGGTCAGCGGGGGGTAGGTCATTGTGTCGGACAGGGCCATATTTCTACCGCGCGTGCTTGCCTGGATAATCATACCCCAGCCAACGCGGTTGCAAAGACGTGGACTGCGCCACCACCGGCCCGCACGTGTCGGCCAGCACAACGAGGAAAGCCCCCGTGGATCAAGCGAGCCTATTCCAATCGACCGTCCCCGTTTTCCGCCATTATCTCAGCCGGATCGACGATATCCTGGCGCGCCTCGGGCCTGACGCCACGGCGCTGCTGGAGAGTCGCCTGGCGCCCGACATGTTCACGGCTGGCGAGCAGTTCGGGACGGCCCAGGGGTTTGTCGTGCGCACGGTGTTTCCGCTGATCGGTTACTCCATACCGGCGTTGTCGACTGAGGACAGCTCGGCGGACAGCCTGCGCGCCCGGTCAACGGAGGTCCGCCGCCTGCTTGATGGCGTAACCGAGGAACAATTCGCCGGCGCCGCCGCGCGGACCATCCACCACGTCGCCGGGCAGGCCGAACTGGAACAGACCGGGGCGGACTTCGCCACCCTGTACGCGCTGCCGAACTTCTTCTTCCACCTCTGCATGGGCTACGCCATCCTGCGCCAACGGGGTGTGACCCTCGGCAAGGGCGACTTCGACGGCCATCACCGCTACGCGGCGGGTTTCAGCTTCTAGGTCCCGGTAGGGAGGATCGTGCATGCCGCGTAAACGCCGCCAAACCGCCCCGCTCCTGGTCATCGACGGGGACTCCTTCGCCCACCGTGCCTATCACGGTCTACCGAAGACCGTCCGCCGCAACGGCGATCGGGGCGGCGGCGCGATCGTCGGTTTCGCCAACACACTGATGCGGCTGTACGACGCCGAACGGCCACGCGCGGTGTTTGTCGGTTGGGACACACTGGAGATCGCGACCTACCGGCACGAAGCGCTCGACAGCTATCAGGCCGGCCGTGAGTTCGACGACGAACTTCTGGATCAACTCGACGACCTACCCACCTTTGTTGCTGCCTGTGGGTTTGCCTATGCGAAAGCGCCCGGCTACGAGGCCGACGATTTCCTCGCCGCCGCGGTCGGCTACGAGGAACGCCGCCACGGCACCGTCAAGTTGGCCAGTGGCGACAGGGACATGTTTCAGCTCGCGTCGCCGTCGACGACGATCCTGTTCCCGGTTCGCGGCGGCGGTATGGATGTCATCGGTCCGGCGGAAGTCGTCGCCCGCTATGGGGTCGAGCCTAGCCAGGTGCCGGACTTCATCGCCCTGCGCGGCGATCCCACCGACAACATACCGGGGGCGCGGGGCGTCGGACCGAAAACCGCGGCCAGCCTGCTGCAGGAACACCCGACATT
>JANQOE010000015.1 GCA_028279245.1 Alphaproteobacteria bacterium | reverse complement strand
AGCCCCGATCGCGATGGACGAAGGCCTGCGTTTTGCCATCCGCGAAGGCGGCCGCACCGTCGGTGCCGGCGTCGTCACCTCCATCGTCGAGTAATAAGGACAGACCAGCAGCGGCGCCCCAGGCGCCGATTTTTTTGGTGAGGGATCGGGACAATGGACAGTCAACACATACGCATCCGCCTCAAGGCGTTTGATCATCGGGTGCTTGACCAGTCGGCAAAGGAGATTGTCGGCACGGCCAAGCGCACCGGGGCGGAGGTGCGTGGGCCGATCCCGCTGCCGACCCGCATCGAGAAGTTTACCGTTCTCCGCTCGCCGCACATCGACAAGAAGTCGCGCGAGCAGTTTGAGGTGCGCACTCACAAGCGCCTCTTGGACATCATCGATCCGACGCCTCAGACGGTGGACGCGCTGATGAAGCTCGACCTGGCGGCCGGCGTCGACGTCGAGATCAAGCTCTAGGGGAGGTAAGGCGTGCGCACCGGCCTCATAGCGAAAAAGATGGGCATGACCCGCGTCTTTGACGACAGCGGCGGTCATGTCCCGGTCACTGTTCTCAAGGTCGACAATTGCCAGGTTCTCGGCAACCGGACCAAGGACAAGGACGGCTACACCGCCGTGCAGCTCGGCGCCGAGCCAATGTCGCCGAAGCGCTTGTCGAAGGCGCGCCGCGGGGACTTCGCCGCTGCCAAGGTTGAACCGAAGCGGCGTGTGGTGGAGTTTCGGGTAAGCGAGGACTCACTGGTCGAACCGGGGGCCGAACTCTCCGCTGAGCATTTTGTCCCGGGCCAGTACGTGGACGTCACCGCCCGCAGTATTGGCAAGGGGTTTGCCGGGGCGATGAAGCGTCACAACTTTGCGGGCCTTCGCGCGTCGCACGGTGTCTCCATCTCCCATCGCGCCCATGGTTCAACTGGCCAGTGTCAGGACCCTGGCAAGGTGTTCAAGGGCAAGAAGATGGCGGGTCACCTTGGTGACGCCCGTACCACCGTCCAGAGCCTGAAGATCGTTCGGTCTGACGAAGAGAGCGGTGTCATCCTGGTGCAAGGCGGCGTACCAGGCGCCAAAGGCAGTTTCGTGACAGTCCGCGATGCCGTGAAGAAGGCGCTGCCGAAAGACGTGCCGCAGCCGGCCGCGCTCCGCTCGAACGGCGGTGCGTCCGAAGCAGCGGCCGCGGACGCCGAGGGCTGAGCATGAAGGTCAAAGTCATCAGCCTCGACAACAAGGCGTCGGGCGAAATGGAACTCGACGACAGCGTATTCGGTGTCGAGGTAAAGGGCGACGTGCTCGCGCGCATGGTCAATTACCAGCGCGCCAAACGCCAGCGCGGCACCCACAAGACCAAGGGCATCAGCGAAATCGCCGGCTCGACTAAGAAGCCGTTTCGGCAGAAGGGCACCGGCCGCGCCCGGCAAGGCTCGACCCGGTCCGCCCAGTTCCGCGGCGGTCAGACGACATTCGGCCCGGTGGTGCGCAGTCACGCGACGGACCTGCCGAAGAAGGTCCGCCGGCTGGCCATGCGCGCGGCGCTCTCCGTGAAGCAGCGCGATGGCAACCTTATTGTGCTGGAGGAGGCCAAGGTGGGGGAGCCGAAGACCAAGGCACTTGCAGGAAAGCTTGCCAAGCTTGGTTGGGAATCGGCGCTGATCGTCGATAGCGAGCTCGACAACAACTTCCGGCTGGCCGCCCGCAACATTCCCCATGTCGACGTGCTGCCGTCGTCCGGCGCCAATGTGCTGGACATCATGCGCCGCGACAAACTGGTGCTGACAAAGCATGCGGCCGAGCAGCTGCAGGAGCGTTTGCGATGAGGCAGGGCAAGGTCGAGGTCAGCCCGGAACGCATGTACGAAATCGTCCGGCGTCCGGTCATTACTGAAAAGGCGACGACAGTTTCGGAACACAATCAGGTGGTCTTCCGGGTGCCGTTGGAAGCCTCGAAGCCGGAAATTCGCGCGGCGGTCGAAGGCCTGTTCAAGGTCAAGGTCGATGCCGTGAACACCCTGCGGCAGCAGGGCAAGAAGAAGATGTGGAAACGTCGGCCGGGTCGCCGGTCCGACTACAAGAAAGCGATCGTGACCTTGGCTGAAGGTCACTCGATCGACGTGACGACGGGAGTCTAAGGCATGGCGCTCAAGCAATACCGGCCGACCAGCCCGGGGCGTCGCGGCCTGGTGCTCGTCGACCGGAAAGACCTCTGGAAAGGCGATCCGGTCAAGAAACTGACCGAGGGCCTGACCAAGAAGGCCGGCCGCAACAACCGGGGCCGGATCACCGCCCGCCGCCGCGGCGGCGGGCACAAACGGCTGTACCGCCAGGTTGATTTCCGCCGCCGCAAATTTAACGTGCCGGCGACAGTTGAGCGGCTGGAATACGATCCGAATCGGACGGCGTTTATTGCGCTGATCCGCTACGAGGATGGCGAGCAGAGCTACATTATCGCACCGCAGCGGGTGCGTGCCGGCGATGTCGTTGTCTCCGGTCAGCGGGCCGACATCAAGCCCGGCAACGCAATGCCGCTGAAGGCCATTCCCATCGGCACCATCGTCCACAATGTCGAATTGAAGCCGGGCCGCGGTGGACAGATCGCCCGGTCGGCGGGGTCATATGTACAGCTCGTCGGCCGCGACCGCAGCTACGCGCTGCTGAAGTTGGGGTCGGGCGAGGTCCGCATGGTGCCGGCTGACTGCATGGCGACGGTCGGCGCGGTTTCGAACCAGGATCAAGCCAACATCAAGCTGGGTAAGGCCGGCCGCCATCGCTGGCTCGGCAAGCGACCGTCGGTCCGTGGCGTCGCCATGAACCCGATCGACCATCCCCATGGTGGTGGCGAGGGCCGCACCTCCGGCGGGCGCCACCCGGTGACACCGTGGGGTAAGCCGACCAAGGGCAAGCGGACGCGCAGCAACAAACGCACCGACGCGCTGATCGTGCGCCGGCGGACGAAGTAGGAGCGAGCGCCGTGTCACGTTCTGTTTGGAAAGGTCCATTTGTCGACAGCTATCTGCTGAAGAAAGCAGAGAAGTCGCGTCAGTCGGGCCGCAACGAAGTGATCCGTACCTGGTCGCGGCGTTCGACGATCCTGCCGCAGTTTGTCGGGCTGACCTTCGGTGTGCACAACGGCCACAAGTTCCTGCCGGTGCTGGTGACCGAGGACATGGTGGGGCACAAGTTTGGTGAGTTCTCGCCGACACGCACCTTCTACGGCCACGCGGCCGACCGTAAGGCGAAGCGGGGTTAGTCATGGGTAAGCAAGCCGCCCCGCGCCGCGACGCCGAGAACGAAGCGTCCAGCTTTACCCGCAACCTGCGCGTCAGCCCGCGGAAACTGAACCTGGTTGCGGAACAGATCCGCGGGAAGCCGGCGCAGCAAGCGATCACCGAGCTGACCTTTTCGCGCCGCCGGATTTCCGGCGCGGTGCGGAAAGCCTTGGAAAGCGCCATCGCCAACGCGGAGAACAATCATCAGCTCGACGTCGATCAGTTGGTGGTCGCCGAGGCGGTCGTCGGCAAGAGCTTTGTCATGAAGCGCTTTCGCGCCCGCGCCCGCGGCCGTGTCGGGCGGATCAAGAAGCCGTTCAGCAACCTGCGGGTTGTCGTGCGCGAGATGGAGGAGGCCTAGCATATGGGTCACAAGGTCAATCCGGTCGGCCTGCGCCTCGGGATCAATCGGACCTGGGATTCGCGCTGGTTTGCCGATGGCGATGCCTACGGCAAGCGGCTGCACCAGGATCTGGAGCTACGCGAATTCTTGCGCAAGCGGCTATCCGGCGCCGGTGTCTCCCGCATCGTCATTGAGCGCCCGGCCAAGAAAGCCCGCATTACCATTCACACCGCCCGCCCAGGTGTCGTGATCGGCAAGAAGGGCGCGGACATCGAGAAGCTGCGGCAAGATCTGGCGGTTCGCACTGGTGCCGAGGTGAGCCTCAACATCGTTGAGGTACGCAAGCCAGAAATCGACGCCACTCTGATCGCGGAGAACATCGCCCAGCAACTGGAGCGGCGGATCGGCTTTCGCCGCGCCATGAAGCGTGCGGTGCAGAATGCGATGCGCCTGGGGGCACAGGGTGTTCGGGTGAAATGCGGCGGCCGCCTCGGCGGCGCCGAGATCGCCCGGACCGAACAGTACCACGAGGGCAGTGTGCCATTGCACACCCTACGGGCCGACGTGAACTACGGCACCGCCACGGCACGCACCACCTACGGCTCCTGTGGGGTCAAGGTGTGGATCTACAAAGGCGAAATCATGGAGCACGATCCGATGGCGCAGGATAAGCGCATGGAGAATGCTCAGCTCGGCTCCGGCCGCGGATAGTCGGGAAGCGGGGAAGCGATGCTCAGTCCGAAACGGACCAAGTTCCGTAAACAACACAAGGGGCGCATCCACGGTGTAGCCACCGGTGGGACGACCTTGAACTTCGGCGCCTATGGCCTGAAGGCGCAGGAGCCGGCACGGATCACCGCCCGGCAGATCGAAGCCGCGCGGCGGGCCGTCACCCGGCACATGAAGCGTGCGGGCCGCGTTTGGATCCGTGTCTTCCCGGACGTCCCGGTCTCGTCGAAACCGGCCGAAGTCCGGATGGGTAAGGGCAAGGGTTCGCCCGAGTTTTGGATGTGCCGCATCAAACCCGGCCGCATCATGTTTGAACTCGACGGCGTGCCGCCGGCAGTCGCACGGGAAGCATTCACTTTGGCCGCGGCGAAACTGCCCTTGAAGTGCAAGTTCGTGACGCGTGAAGGACGTGGCGCATGAAGATCGCTGATGTGCGCGCGAAGAGTGACGATGAGTTGCGCGACCAACTGCGCAATCTCAAGAAGGAGGCCTTCAACTTGCGCTTTCAGCAGGCAAGTGGACAGCTTGAGAACACGGCAAGGGTACGCGCGGTCCGCCGTGAAGCGGCCCAGGTAAACACGGTGCTCCATCAGCGCCGGTCGAAGAACAAGGGTTAGGGGAAGCAGCCATGCCACGTCGTGTCATGACCGGTACGGTGGTCAGCAACAAGATGGACAAGACCGTCGTTGTCCGTGTCGAGCGCCGCGTAATGGATCCCCTGTACAAGAAGTTTGTCACGCGCTCGAAGCGTTTCGCGGCCCACGATGCCGAAAACGCCTTCGGTGTCGGCGATCTCGTGCGTATTCGCGAGTGCCGGCCATTGTCGCGCAACAAGCGGTTTGAAGTCATCGAGAAGGTACGCTGAGCAATCAGCGCGTTGAGGAGCGGGTACCATGATCCAGATGCAATCCAACCTGGACGTCGCCGATAACAGCGGTGCGCGGCGGGTGCAGTGCATCAAGGTCCTGGGTGGATCGAAGCGGATGAGTGCCGGCATCGGTGACGTAATCGTCGTATCCGTGAAAGAGGCGATCCCCCGTGGCCGCGTTAAGAAGGGCGAGATGCACCGTGCGGTGATTGTCCGCACGCGTAACGACATTCGCCGCGGCGATGGCAGCGTGATCCGGTTCGACCGCAACGCCGCCGTGCTGATCAATAAACAGGGCGAGCCTATCGGCACCCGCATCTTCGGCCCGGTCACGCGCGAACTGCGTGCCAAGCAGTACATGAAGATCATCTCGCTCGCGCCGGAGGTGCTGTAATGCCGTCAACAGCCAAAGCGAAAAAGACCACCGCGCCGAAGATGAAGATCAAGAAGGGCGACAAGGTGATCGTGCTGGCCGGCCGCGACAAAGGGAAGACCGGCGAGGTCCTTAAGGTGATGCCGAAGGAACGCCGGGTCCTGGTCCAGGGCGTTCAGATCATCAAGCGGCACCAACGGCCGACCCAGACGACGCCGGGCGGTATCAACGAATTCGAGGCGCCGTTGCACGTATCCAACGTCGCATTGGCGGACCCCAAGACCGACCAAGCTACCCGCGTCGGTTACAAGACGCTTGACGACGGTCGCAAGGTCCGCATCGCCCGGCGTTCGGGCGAAGTGGTCGATAGGTAAGGCACATGGCAGCACGTTTGCAGTCCGAATACGAAACCCGGATCAGGCCCGGCCTGATGTCGGAGTTTGGTTACAAGAACGCGATCCAGGCGCCGCGCTTGGAGAAGATCGTCATCAACATGGGTGTTGGCGAGGCGATTCAGGATTCCAAGAAGATGGATGCCGCGGTCGAAGAAATGACGCTGATTTCCGGGCAGCGCCCGGTGGTCTGCGCCGCCCGCAAGTCTGTCGCCAACTTCAAGCTCCGCGAGGGGATGAAGATCGGCTGCAAGGTCACGCTGCGCCGCGGCCGGATGTACGAGTTCCTTGATCGCCTGGTGAACATCGCGCTGCCCCGGGTGCGGGATTTCCGCGGACTGAACGGCCGCAGCTTTGACGGGCGCGGCAATTTCTCCATGGGTCTCAAGGAACAGATCGTATTTCCCGAGATCGACTACGACAGGGTGCAGGATATTCGGGGCATGGACGTCGTTGTTTGCACGACGGCCCAATCCGACAAAGAGGCGCTTGCACTGCTGAAGGGCTTCAACATGCCCTTCCGGAATTAGGAGCGAGAAGATGGCCAAGAAGAGTGCGATTGAGAAGAACGCACGTCGCCGCCGGCTGGTACAGCGCTACGCGGCAAAACGCGCGGCGCTCAAGCAAGTTGCCAACGACAACTCGCTGCCGCCGGAGGAGCGTTTTGCGGCGCGCCTGAAGCTCGCGAAGTTGCCGCGCAACAGTTCGCCGTCGCGGATCGTCAATCGGTGCGCCTTGAGTGGCCGCCCGCGCGGTTACTACCGGAAGTTCCAGTTGTCACGGATCGCTGTTCGGGATCTCGCCTCCAACGGGCGTATTCCCGGCATGGTGAAGTCGAGTTGGTAGGGAGAAGCGGATGGCATTGAGCGATCCAATCGGAGATATGCTGACCCGGATAAGAAATGGGCAACGGGCCCGCATGGCGTCCGTTACGTCCCCGGCTTCCTCTTTCCGTAGCAGCGTTCTGGATGTGCTGGAGAAAGAAGGTTACATCCGCGGCTATCTCACCACCGAGGCCCGCCCGGGCGTCGGTGAGTTGACAATCGAGTTGAAGTACGCCGAAGGCGAGCCGGTCATTCGCGAGATCAAGCGCGTCTCGACACCAGGCCGGCGCGTGTACTCGAAGATCAAGGAACTGACCCCGGTTTACGGTGGACTCGGTATCGCCATCCTCTCCACGCCGAAGGGCGTGCTGTCGGACAATGACGCCAGGGCGGAGAATGTCGGCGGCGAAGTCCTCTGCCAGGTATTTTAGGACGTTGCGATGTCACGCGTAGGCAAACATCCCGTCGCCGTCCCGGACGGTACGCAAATCAACATCAGCGGCGCGACAGTGACCGCGAAGGGCAAGCTCGGCCAGGGCTCGGTATCGCTGCCGCCGGAAGTCGAGGTGTCGCGCGAGGACAATCTGATCTGGATTAAGCCGCGCGATACGTCCCAGCGGGCCCGCATGATGTGGGGCACCTCGCGCAGCATCGTCAACAACCTGGTCGCGGGCGTCGCCACCGGCTTTAGCAAGACGCTGCAGATCACCGGCGTCGGCTACCGCGCTAACGTCCAAGGCCGCGCGTTGAAGCTGCAACTCGGCTACAGTCACGATGTCGAGTACCCGCTGCCGGAAGGCATCGACGTCAAGTGCGAGGGCCCGACCACGGTCATCGTCAGCGGTTCGGACAAGCAGAAGGTCGGCCAGGTCGCCGCGGAGATCAGAGCGTTCCGCAAACCCGAGCCCTACAAGGGCAAGGGCATTCGCTATGCGGACGAACAGATCCTGCGGAAGGAAGGTAAAAAGAAATGAGCGCCCACAATCGCGAACTGTTTGAGCGCCGGCGCAAACGGGTCCGCGCCAAGCTCCGCAAGGTCGCGGAGGATCGGCCTCGCCTGTCGGTGTTCAGATCGAACAAGCACATCTATGCGCAGGTCATCGACGACGGCCAGTCCCGCACGGTGGCGTCGGCATCGTCAAAGGACAAAGACCTTGCTAGCAAGAGCGGCGCCAACATTGACGCGGCGAAAGCCGTCGGCGCGGCGGTTGCGGCGCGCGCCAAGCAGGCTGGGGTCGAAACGGTCGTCTTCGATCGCGGCGGCTACATCTACCATGGCCGCGTGCGTGCGCTTGCCGAGGCCGCTCGCGAAGCTGGATTGAAGTTTTAGGAGCCGACTATGGCACAGGGACAGCAACGGGGACGCCGGGACGACCGGCGGCGCGATGACCGCGGACCGCGCGAAGACGGCGAGATCATTGAGAAGCTGGTCAGCATCAACCGCGTCGCCAAGGTGGTGAAGGGCGGCCGGCGGTTCGGCTTTGCTGCCATCGTCGTCGCCGGCGACGGCAAGGGCCGGGTCGGGCAGGGCGCCGGCAAGGCCCGCGAGGTGCCGGAAGCCATCCGCAAGGCCACCGAGCAGGCGAAGCGCACCATGGCCCGCGTGCCGCTACGCGAGGGCCGTACACTGCATCACGACATTCAAGGCCGCTACGGTGCAGGTAAGGTCATTCTGCGCGCGGCCCCGCCAGGCACCGGTATCATCGCCGGCGGCCCGATCCGCGCGATCTTCGAGTGTCTTGGCGTGCAGGACGTGGTTGCCAAGTCGGTTGGCTCATCCAACCCGCACAACATGATCAAGGCTGCATTCGACGGCCTCGGCAACGTCAACTCGCCGCGTTCTGTCGCCGCCCGCCGTGGCCGCAAAGTGTCCGAGATCATCGGCCGCCGCGGCCGTGGGCGCGAGGAGGAGAAGCCGGCCCAGGAAGGAGAGGCCCATGCCGCAGGCTAAGGCAGGTCGGCTCCGTGTCACCCAAACTGGCAGCCCCATCGGACGCCCGGCGGACCAGCGGCAGACTCTCGTCGGCCTGGGCTTGAACAAGCGCCACCGGTCCCGCGAGTTGGAAGACACCCCGGCGGTCCGCGGCATGATCAACAAGGTCAAGCACCTTGTCGCGGTGGAAGAACTAGGCGGTAGCAAATGAAACTGAACACCTTGTCGGAAGGGCCGGACGCCCGCCACCGGCGCAAGCGGGTCGGGCGTGGCATCGGCAGCGGCCTCGGCAAGACCGGCGGCCGCGGCATGAAGGGCCAGAAGTCGCGCAGCGGCGTCGCCATCAAGGGCTATGAGGGTGGCCAGATGCCACTCTACATGCGGTTGCCAAAGCGCGGCTTCAACAAGCCGGCGCGCAAGCGGTTCCAGGAACTCACCCTCAGCAAGCTGCAGGCCGCCGTCGAAAAGGGACGCCTGAAGGAAGGCGCCTTGAGTGAGAAGGATCTGCTGGATGCCGGCGTCGTGCGCCGCCTTTGGGACGGAGTAAGCCTCATTGGTGGTGGCAATCTCACGGCGAAGCTCCAGATAGAGGTAACACGGGCCACCAAGTCCGCTGTTGCGGGCGTTGAGAAAGCCGGTGGCAAGGTGACGGTGAAGGGAGCGGCCGCCTCGGCCTAGCGCCCTCGGAACGGCCAAAGGATCTTCATGGCATCCACTGCGGAACAGCTCGCCGCTAACCTCAACCTAGGCGCCTTTGCCAAGGCGACCGAACTGAAGAAGCGGCTTTGGTTTACGCTCGGCGCCCTGATCGTCTATCGCCTCGGCACCTTTATTCCGATTCCGGGGATCGATCCCGTAATTATCGAGGACATTTTCCAGCAGCAGGCCGGCGGCATCCTTGGCGTGTTCGATGCTTTCGCCGGTGGCGCGCTCAGCCGCATGAGTATCTTCGCGCTGAATGTGATTCCCTACATTTCGGCGGCGATCATCATGCAGTTGATGACGGCCATTTCGCCGCAGCTTGAAGCGCTGAAGAAGGAAGGCGAGGCCGGCCGGAAAAAGATCAATCAGTACACCCGGTACGGCACCGTACTGCTGGCCGCGGTGCAAGCCTACGGACTGTCTGTCGGTTTAGAGGCGCTCAACACGTCTCAGGGCGTTGCGGTGGCCAATCCCGGCCTGTTCTTCCGCGCCAGCACGGTCATTACGATCGTCGGCGGCACCATGTTCCTGATGTGGCTCGGCGAGCAAATCACCGCGCGCGGCGTCGGCAACGGTATCTCGCTGATTATCTTCGCCGGCATTGTCGCCGCGCTGCCTAGTGCGCTTGCGGGCACCCTCGAGCTTGGCCGGACCGGCGCCTTGTCGCCGCTGTTCATCATCGGCCTGGCCATCATGGTCGTCGGCGTGATCACCTTTATCGTGTTCATCGAGCGGGCGCAGCGGCGCATCGTCATTCAGTATCCGAAGCGCCAGATGGGGAACCGGATGTTTGGCGGCGAGTCGAGCCACTTGCCGCTGAAACTGAATACCTCCGGCGTTATCCCGGTCATCTTTGCGACATCCCTCCTGCTGACACCGGTCACCGTCGCTGGCTTCTCGGGCGGTGGTGGCGGCGGCGGTGTGCTCGGGACGATCACCGCATTGCTCGGCCGTGGCCAGCCGCTGTTCATGGTTGTCTTCGCCGCCCTGATCATCTTCTTTGCCTTTTTCTACACAGCCATCGTGTTTAATCCGCAGGACACCGCGGACAATCTGAAGCGCTACGGCGGCTTCATTCCCGGTATTCGGCCCGGCAAGAACACGGCTGAGTATCTCGACTATGTCCTGACCCGGCTGACGGTGGTCGGCGCTATTTACCTGACGCTCGTCGCCCTGCTGCCGGAGATCCTCATTTCCCGTTTCAGCGTGCCGTTCTTCTTTGGCGGCACCAGTCTGCTGATCGTCGTCTCGGTGACGATGGACACGGTGGCGCAGATCCAAAGCCATCTGCTTGCGCACCAGTACGAAGGGCTAATTAAGAAGTCGCGTCTCAAAGGCCGCCGCGGATGAACCTGATTTTTTTGGGTCCGCCAGGCTGCGGCAAGGGCACCCAGGCGGAGATCCTGGAACGGAACCACGGCCTCGTCCAACTCTCGACCGGCGCCATGCTCCGCGAAGCCACAGCCACCGGCAGCGAGTTCGGCCTCAAGGTCAAGGCGATCATGGACGCCGGCCAGCTCGTACCCGACGACGTCATGCTGAAGATCATCGACGAACGCCTGGACCAGCCGGACACGGCGAAGGGCTTTATCCTCGACGGCTTCCCTCGGACGCTCGTCCAGGCCGAGGGGCTGGATGAAATGCTGGCCAGGAAACAGCGCGCGCTAGGCGCGGTCGTCGCTTTCGATGTTGACGAATCCGCGCTGGTTGAGCGGATTTCCGGGCGCTTCACCTGCGCCAAGTGCGGCGCCGGCTATCACGACAAGTTCCGGCAGCCGTCGAAGGAAGGTGTCTGCGATGCCTGCGGCAGCACCGAATTCACCCGCCGGTCCGACGACCGTCCGGAAAACGTCAAGGCGCGGCTCGACGTTTATGCCAAACAGACGGCGCCGTTGCTCCCGTATTACACGAAAAAAGGCATAATTCATCACGTCGATGGAATGGCCGATGTCGACACGGTAACCCGGTCGGTTCGGGCCATTTTGAATGGATCTGCAGACAGTTGACCATGCGGTATGAACACCTATAATCGCGCACCTTCCATCATCGCGATAATGGGCGAAGTTCGACCGCACCGTTGCTAGGAGTTCGGAGCGTGGCGCGTATTGCTGGTGTCAATATACCGACCCAAAAAAGGGTCGCTATTGCATTGACTTACATCCATGGGATCGGGCGGACCAAGGCGTCCGAGATCTGTAACAAGTGCGGTATCACCAGTGAACGCCGCGTCAACGACCTTAAGGAAGACGAAGTGATTCGTATCCGCGAAACCATCGACGCGGACTACGAGGTCGAAGGTGATCTGCGCCGCCAGGTCGCCATGAACATCAAGCGGTTGATGGATCTTGGTTGTTATCGGGGGCTGCGGCATCGCAAGGGTTTGCCGTTGCGGGGACAGCGCACCCACACCAACGCGCGGACGCGAAAGGGCAAGGCACGCCCGATTGCTGGCAAGAAGAAAGCTTAGAAGCAACAGGGTTAGATCGGCGGAATGGCGAGACCGACTGCAACTCGCGTCAAAAGACGCGAGCGCAAAAACATTACCTCGGGCGTCGCGCACATCAATGCGTCGTTCAACAACACAATGGTCACGATTACCGATGCACAGGGCAACGCGATCGCCTGGGCGAGCGCGGGTGGCGAGGGCTTCAAAGGGTCTCGCAAGTCGACACCCTATGCTGCTCAGATTGCTGCGGAAAGTGCCGGTAAGAAGGCGCAGGAGCATGGCGTGCGCGAACTGACCGTCGAGGTGAAGGGCCCTGGCTCGGGACGGGAATCCGCGCTGCGTGCATTGCTCGCGGTTGGCTTCTCCATCTCCCAGATCAGGGACGTGACGCCAATCCCGCACAATGGGTGCCGGCCGCCAAAGCGCCGCCGCGTTTAAGGACAGATTCGGTACGGCGACGGCCGTACGACACGCCGCTGGTCGTCAATGGGGGAGGCCAGCGCTTAGAGACTGAGGGTGTTCCACATGTTGCTGGACAAGAATTGGACTGACCTGATCAGGCCGAACAAACTCGAGATACAGCCCGGCGCCAATCCCGCGCGGGAAGCGACGCTCGTTGCCGAACCGCTGGAGCGCGGCTTCGGCCTAACCTTGGGCAACGCCCTGCGGCGGGTTCTGCTGTCGTCCATTCAGGGCAGCGCCGTGACTTCGGTTCAGATCGAAGGCGTCCTACACGAATTCTCGTCAATTCCCGGTGTCCGCGAGGACGTGACCGACATCGTGCTGAACGTGAAGGCGATGGGCCTGCGCATGCATGCCGAGGGCCCGAAGCGCATGTCGCTCAGCGCCACCGGCCCGGGCGAAGTGACCGCCGGCCAGATCAGCACCGGCCCGGATATCGAGATCATGGATCCCGATCATGTGCTGATGACCCTCGACCAGGGCGCCCGCGTGGTGATGGAGTTCACGGTCGAAAAGGGCAAGGGCTACGTTCCGGCGTCACAGAACCGGATCGAAGACGCACCCATCGGCTTGATCCCGGTGGATGCTCTGTTCTCACCGGTGAAGAAAGTATCTTACCAGGTTGGCAACGCCCGTGTTGGCGAGCGGACCGACCTCGACCGCCTGACCGTTCAGGTTGAGACCAACGGTGCCGTCACGGCCGAGGACGCGGTAGCCCTTGGCGCCCGCATCATTCAGGATCAGCTCCAACTCTTCGTGAACTTCGAAGAGCCGGTGGTCGTCCAGCAGGAGGAGCGGCGCGAGGACGAACTCGAGTTCAACCGCAACCTGCTGCGCAAGGTCGACGAACTCGAACTGTCGGTGCGTTCGGCCAACTGCCTGAAGAACGACAACATCATCTACATCGGCGACCTCGTGCAGAAGACCGAGGCCGAGATGCTGCGGACCCCGAACTTCGGCCGCAAGTCGCTGAACGAGATCAAGGAGGTTCTGACCCAGATGGGCCTGCACCTCGGTATGGAAATCACCAACTGGCCGCCGGAGAACGTCGAAGATCTCGCCAAGCGGCTGGAAGAGCCTTACTAGGCTCGGCCCGCCCAGGCAGGGCAAAGGAGGCACCCATGCGTCACAGGCTCAGTGGCCGGAAACTCAACCGGACCAGCACCCACCGCCAGGCGATGTTCGCCAACATGGCGGCTGCTCTGATCAAGCATGAGCAGATCAGGACCACCCTGCCAAAGGCGAAAGACCTGCGCGGCGTCTGCGACCGGCTGATCACCCTCGGCAAGCGTGGCGACCTCCACGCCCGCCGCCAGGCCATCTCGGTCCTCAAAGACCCAAAGCTGGTCGAGAAGCTGTTCTCCACCCTGGCGGAGCGTTACGAGTCCCGCCCGGGCGGTTACACCCGGGTCCTCAAAGCGGGCTTCCGCTATGGCGACTCCGCCCCCATGGCGTTCATCGAGCTGGTCGATCGTGACCCCGACGCGAAGGGCCTGGATTCGGGCCCGGTCCAGGGCGGTGGCGACGAAGAAGAAGAGGCCGCTTAGCGTCCTTGCCGCCGCGCGGCGCCGCTTGATCCGGCGGCACCTCCGTGCCTATCTGGGAACCATGAGGTTCTGGCCCGTAGCTTTGCTGGCAGCCTGCCTGGCGGCCATATCAGCGGCTGCGCAGCCGGCCGTCCCCGAAAGCCGGGAACAAATCACCCTTTCCTTTGCGCCGTTGGTCAGGGCCGCTGCACCAGCGGTGGTCAATGTGTTCACCAGCCGGCTGGTGCGCCAACGCACCGTTTCCCCACTATTCGACGATCCATTCTTCCAGCGCTTCTTCGGCGAGGAGTTTGGCGGGCGCGAACGGCGCCGGCAGGAGAACTCCCTCGGTTCGGGCGTCATCGTGCGGCCGGACGGCCTCATCGTGACCAATCATCACGTGATCGAAGGCGCCGACGAGGTGAAGGTGGTGCTGGCCGACCGGCGCGAATTCGGTGCCGAGATCGTCACCATGGATGAGCGCACGGACCTCGCCATTCTCCGCATCGACAACGGCGCCGAAGGTTTCCCGTTCCTCGAATTGGCCAACAGCGACGAACTCGCCGTGGGTGATCTGGTGCTGGCCATCGGCAATCCCTTCGGTGTCGGCCAGACGGTGACCAGCGGCATCGTGTCGGCCCTCGCCC
Source organism: Alphaproteobacteria bacterium (assembly GCA_028279245.1). Lineage (GTDB taxonomy): Bacteria > Pseudomonadota > Alphaproteobacteria > UBA6615 > UBA6615 > JANQOE01. The sequence continues at coordinate 7,820 of JANQOE010000015.1, read as the reverse complement.
GCACTAACGTGGGCGTGACCGACTTCAACTTCTTCATCCAGACCGACGCGGCCATCAACCCCGGCAACTCCGGCGGTGCGTTGCTGCGTATGGACGGCAAACTGGCCGGCATCAACACGGCGATCTTCAGCCGCAGCGGTGGCGACCAGGGGATCGGCTTTGCCATCCCGGCGAACATGGTCCGCACGGTCATCGCCAGCGCCGAAAGCGGCGGCTCCCTGATGCGCCCATGGCTTGGCGCCCGCGGCCAGGATGTGACCTCAGACATCGCCGATGCGTTGGGGCTGGACCGGCCCGCCGGGGTCGTGATTGGCCAGGTTCACGCCGACGGTCCCGCCGAACGGGCAGGACTGCAAACCGGTGACGTCGTCATATCGATGGATGGCCAGCCCATCTACGATCAGGACGGGCTTCGATTTCGGCTGGCCGTCGGCGAGATCGGCATCCCGGCGGATGTGACTGTCCTACGCAGCGGCCGCGAGTTGGCGGTCCGGATTCCACGCGAGGCGCCGCCAGAGGTGCCGTCGCGCGACGAGACGGCCTTGCAGGGCCGGCATCCGTTGGCCGGTGCGACAGTGGTCAATCTATCACCGGCGGTCGCGGTCGAGCGTGGCCTGAACGCCGGGCAGACCGGCGTATTGGTCACGCAAGTTCTGTCCCGCAGCCCGGCGCAACGCATCGGTCTGCGCGAGCACGACATTATCGTCGAGGTCAACCAGGTCCGGCCCCAGACGGTGGCGGAACTGCGCGAAGCGGTCGGTGTGCCGGCCCCCCGGTGGAGTGTCTCCATACGCCGCGGCGACCGTCTGCTCAGCGTCACGGTCACCGGATGAGCAATCGAACCGTCGGCGCCCGCACCGCCGCTCCGCCCGCTTCGACTGTCAGCCGCAAGACCGGCATTCCGTTCACCGAGGCGCTGGGGGTATGGGTGAAGATCGGCCTGATCAGCTTCGGTGGCCCCGCCGGCCAGATCGCCCTGATGCACCGGCTCCTGGTCGACGAGAAGCGCTGGATCGGCGAAAGCCGGTTTCTGCATGCCCTCAATTACTGCATGCTTTTGCCCGGCCCCGAGGCGCAGCAGTTGGCGACCTATATCGGCTGGCTAATGCACCGGACCTGGGGCGGCATCGTCGCCGGCACACTGTTTGTGCTGCCCGGCGCTGTCGTGATGCTGGGGCTGAGCCTTCTCTACGCCGGGTTCGGCGAACTCGCACTGGTCGAGGCGCTGTTCTTCGGCGTGAAGGCGGCGGTCTTGGCCGTTGTTATTGAAGCGGTTCTGCGGATCGGCGGCCGCGCCCTGAAGAGCCGCCTGCTCGTCGCCATTGCCGTCCTCGCCTTTGTCGGGATCTTTTTCCTCGCGGTGCCGTTCCCGTTAATCGTCCTCGCCGCCGCCCTGATAGGCTTCGTCGGCGGCCGCTTGAGTCCCGACGCCTTCGGCGTCTCTGGAGCCAGTGCTAGGGACGCACCGACGCATCATCTTGATGAAATGCTGGACAACGACGCGCTCGACCACACCCGTCCAAACGCCAGACGCGCCGTCATCGTCACCGCCATTTGCCTCTTCCTTTGGTTGGGCCCGCTAGCCCTGCTCGCGCCCCTGCTGGGGCAGGCACATGTGTTCGTTCAGGAAGGGCTGTTCTTCTCGAAGATGGCGGTGGTCACCTTCGGCGGCGCCTATGCGGTGCTCGCCTATGTCGCCCAACAGGCCGTCGAGCTGTTCGGCTGGCTCGCACCGGGGGAGATGCTGGACGGGCTCGGTCTAGCCGAAACCACGCCGGGGCCACTCATCCTTGTCTTGCAGTTCGTCGGCTTCATGGGCGCCTTCCGCAACCCCGGCACGCTCGACCCGTTTCTGGCCGGCACCCTGGGCTCTGTGCTGACCATCTGGGTCACCTTCGTGCCCTGCTTCCTTTGGATCTTTTTGGGCGCGCCCTACATCGAGGCACTGCGCGGCAACTGCGCGCTCAGCGCCGCCTTATCAGGGATAACCGCGGCCGTTGTCGGGGTGGTGCTGAACCTGGCGATCTGGTTCGGCCTGCATGTCGTGTTCGGCCAAGTCGATGAGATCAGAAGCTTCGGCATCCGCCTGTTCGTCCCAGCGCTGCAGACGATAGATCTTGCCGCACTGGCGCTGACCATTGGCGCATTGCTTGCCATGCTGCGGTTCAAACTGGGCATGCTGCCGACTCTAGGTCTTGCCGCAGCGCTCGGCGTTGCCTGGTCCTACGGCTTGGCATGAGCCAGTCCGGTCTCTTCGAATCCACCGCACCGCGGCCCTTGGCCGACCGGCTGCGGCCGGCGCGTCTCGAGGAGGTGGTTGGTCAGGACCATTTGTTGGCACCGGACGCACCGCTCGGGCGAATGACCGCCCAGCACCGACTGACCAGCCTCGTGCTATGGGGGCCGCCCGGTTGCGGCAAGACCACCATCGCCCGGCTGTTGGCCGACGCGACTGACCTCGAGTTCAGTCCCCTGTCGGCGGTGTTCTCCGGTGTTGCCGACCTGCGCAAGGTCTTTGCCGAAGCCAGAGACAGACGGGTTGCTGGCCGCGGCACCCTGCTGTTCATCGACGAAATCCACCGCTTCAACCGCGCCCAGCAAGACGGTTTCCTGCCCTATGTCGAGGACGGGACCGTCATCCTGATCGGCGCGACCACCGAAAACCCGTCCTTTGAGCTGAACCCGGCGTTGCTATCACGGTGCCAGGTGCTGGTACTAAACCGCCTTGACCGTGCCGCCCTGGCGCAACTCGTGGAGCGGGCGGAGCAGGAGACCGGCCGGACTCTGCCGCTCGAACCGCCGGCGCGCGAGGCGTTGCTGGCGATGGCGGACGGCGACGGTCGTTTCGTCCTAAACCTGGCGGAGGAACTCTTCGCCCTTGGTGATGTTGAGCCGTTGGACACCGCCCGACTGACGGCCACCGTTCAACGCCGCGCCCCGCTTTACGACAAAGGGCAAGAAAGCCACTACAACCTCATCAGCGCATTGCATAAATCGGTGCGCGGATCCGACCCCGACGCGGCACTCTACTGGCTTGCCCGCATGCTCTCCGGCGGCGAGGACCCACGCTACATCGCGCGGCGTGTCACGCGCATGGCGGTGGAAGACATCGGGCTCGCCGATCCGGGGGCGTTGCGCCAGGCACTGGCAGCCTGGGACACCTACGAACGCCTGGGCTCGCCGGAGGGCGAATTAGCGCTGGCTCAAGCCGTCATCTATATGGCATCGTCTCCCAAGTCGAATGCGGCCTACAAGGCCTTCGGCGCGGCGACCAAGACCGCCAAGCAAACCGGGTCGCTGATGCCGCCCAAACACATCCTCAACGCGCCCACCCGGTTGATGAAAGACCTCGGCTACGGCAGCGGCTACGAATACGACCACGATGCCGAGGAGGCGTTCTCCGGCCAGAACTATTTCCCCGAGGAGATGGCGCGCCAGGAGTTCTACCGGCCGACCGACCGTGGTTTTGAGGACAAGATGCGGAGCCGCCTGGAATACTGGCGCCAGCTCCGCGCCCAGCGCGACGGCGACGAATGACCACATCGCAGACGTCCTGGCCCAGGCGCTGTAGCCGGGTTGTGGCGCCTTCGGACGGTCGTTAGCTTTCGCCAACATGAACATGATTCTTGCAGTGGCAGCGGGCGGCGCGCTGGGGGCTGTCGGGCGCCATTTTGTGAATACGGCTGCCGTCCACTTGCTGGGTTCGGGCTTTCCCTGGGGCACCCTCACGGTGAACGTCGTCGGCTCCTTCGTCATGGGTGTAATTATCGAGCTGTCGGCGCTGGTCTGGTCCCCGGGTCTGGAACTCCGCGCATTCCTAACGGTCGGTATCTTGGGAGCCTTTACGACCTTCTCGACCTTCTCGCTGGACGTCGCCCTGCTCTACGAGCGCGGCCAGTTGGCCCTTGCCGCGGGTTACATCACTCTGTCGGTCACCTTGTCGGTTGGCGCGCTGTTCGCCGCCATGGCCCTGATCCGTCACACGGTCGCCTAGTGGCCGTCCGGCACATCCGGGTCGGCCCCGACGATGCGGAGCAACGCTTGGACCGTTGGCTCCGGCGGCAGTTCCCGAGCCTCGCTTACGGACAGCTGGCAAAGTGGGTGCGGACCGGCCAAGTCCGTGTCGACGGCCGCCGCGCCAAGCCGGAGACCAGACTGGCGGCGGGGCAGGAGATCCGGTTGCCACCGATGCGGCCGGCCGAAACCAACGGAGACGACAAGCCGCCGACGGTCAGCGATGGCGACCGCGCGAAACTGGCCGATGCCGTCCTGTTTCGGGACGATGATCTAATCGCCATCAACAAGCCGCCCGGCCTGGCCGTCCAAGGCGGCACCGGTCAGCGGCGTCATCTCGACGGCATGCTGGCCGCGCTGCAAGACGACGACCCGCGCCCACCCCGCCTGACGCATCGCCTAGACAAGGACACCAGCGGCGTTCTGCTCTTGGCGCGATCGGACCTGGCCGCGCGCCGCCTTACGGCCGCGTTTCGCGGCAGAGACGTCAACAAGATCTACTGGGCCCTGGTCAAGGGGGTCCCACGTCCATCGTCTGGCCGGATCGATCTGGCCATGGCCAAATCGGCGGGCCGCGGCGGCGAGCGCATCCGGCCCGACCCGGCGGGCCAAAGCGCCGTCACCGACTACACCGTCGTCGAAGCCGTGGGCCGCCGTCTCGCCTTGCTTGCGTTGCGCCCACTCACCGGCCGCACCCATCAGCTTCGGATCCATTGCGCGGCCGCACTCAACACGCCGATTGTTGGCGACATCAAGTATGGGGGCGAGGCTGCCCAGGTCGACGAACTGTCGAACGGCATCCATCTCCACGCCCGCAGTCTGACCTTGCCCCACCCCCGCACGGCCAGGACTCTGCATATCGAGGCACCGTTAGGCTCCCATTTGCGGCGGAGTTTCTCGTTCCTCGGGCTGTCCGAAGCCGACTGCCCGGAGGACCCCTTTCTTGACCTGGCACCGATCCCTGGCTGAGACGGCCTTCACTTTCTGAGTATGGCCACCACGCCGGTAACCTAAGTCACCGGCGAACTCAAACCGCATGTGGTGCCGCCTAGAGTCGAGCCTCGCTTGACGAGGGAGGTGCCCATGATCGCCATTTCCGTGAACAGACGCAGCCTGGAGAGCATCGAGCGCGACTTCGAGGGCTTCGATCCATCAACTGTGGTCGCGCAGCAACAGGAGCGGGCGGGGCCCCGGTTGCGGGTGAGGGGCAAGGAACAGCGCCCGGTGGCGATGGAGGGGATGGCCGCCACGGCAGCCTGATAGGCCCAAAGGAGATCTGGCTCGCCGTCATTGCGAGGTGCGCGAAGCGCGCCGCGGCAATCCAGACCTGACCGTGACACCGGCTCTGGATTGCCGCGGCGGGCCGACGCCCCGCCTCGCAATGACGGCAGGGCCTCTCGAAAGATGTCATCCAGGCCTGAGTGCCGGCATCTAGGGTCGATACGATCAACCGCCACCGCCACGCACACGCATGGCCGTTTGGTTAATGCCTCGCTAACCGGGTCCATCTAGGCTCGCCCGTTCAGGTTACCCGACGGTGCGACCATGAAGCTCCACACCTGTGATGATCTGGTGATCGGCTCGAGCCCGGTTTCCCTGTTCGCGGCAATCGCCCTGGCCAAGGAGGGGCGCCACGTCCTCGTTGCTGAGGGCGACACAGACATCGGCGGCGTTTGGGCGCCCGCACGAACCGGCCAGCAGACGGTCGCCGATCAGGCGCCTCATCTGATTGATGCAAGACCAGGCGTGTATGAGTTTCTAAGCGATGAGCTCGGGCTCGACCTCATCGACGTGACCGACGACGCCTACATCGCATATGCCAACCCGCTGTTTGGAGAGCGTCTGCATCCCTACACGGACTACTGGCTCTTTGGCATGTGTGCTGATGAGAACCGAGAAGTATTCCGTCAGTTGTCCGATGGCGGCGCTTCGCCCGGCTTGATCAAGCTGGAATGGGAGAGCCGGCGGGCAGCCGCGGGGCAACCGGAAGATCGAGAACCGGTCATCAGGTATTTCAAGGCGGGAACAGGTGAATTCGTCCGAAGCCTCGAGGCGCAGCTAAAGTTGCATGATGTGGAGGTCTTGACCGGTCAGCGAATCTCGACGCTTGAAGTCGGCGTGCCAGGGACCGGGTTCGTCGGTCATTCGGACGGGGCAGCGATCACTGCGCAGTCGGTGGTCATGAACGGCCACGCATTCCCGGACACCATTGCCCATACGGATCGCTCGACAGATCTGGAATGGACGTCGAGCGATGCACATTCCCTGATCATGACCGTCGACGACAATACGGCCGACCCGTTCTTTTACGCGGTGTACCCGGAATCGGAACTGATCCATCTCGCGGCGGACCTGAGCTACGGCGAACCTATCGCGCCGCTTAGACGGACACTTGTGGTGACCATGGATAACCGGGGCCTCATTCAGCATCACGGCGGTGGTCATATCCCAGGCCTGATCCTGCAGGAGCTTCAACAGAGCGGGCTGGTAGCGCCGCGCGCGCGGTTGGTATCGGTCGACCTTCACTCGGTCAGCCGGCGCAGCATCACGCCGGAGTCACGGGACCACGCCAAGCAGTTCGACGGCGTGAGGTTCCTGGAGAGTCGGGGCGGGCTGGATCGGTCTTTGGTATTGCTGTCGGAGTTCGTCAGTGAGAAACCCCAGGCTTCTCAGCCTGAACAAGCCACTCACATACTTTGAACCCGCGGTCGGTCCGCGTCGTATAGCCAAGCTCGACCTGGAACGCGGCGAACAGCTCCCGGATCTCCTGTTCATCGAAGAAATGCGTTGTGCCGTGGCCGGCGATGGGGCCATCCGGCACCTCATCCAGCGTATGCGGCTCGACTTCTTGTGCCTTGTCGTACCCGTCGCATTCCGTGCTGAACACACGGCTAAAGAAGGCGCCACCGGGCTTCAGCACGCGCTGGACCTCAGCTACGGTCTTGCGGATGGTATCTAGTTTGTTTGCTGTGATGGCATCGACGTCGACGACGAGCTCGAAATGCTCGTCTGGCCACGGCAGGCTATCGAACGAGCCCGCTTTCAGCCGGCCGTCGGGGATCGGGCCCAAGCCCTCCGCCGCTAGTCGGCTTTCCAGGATCTCCAATGCCTGCGGCACGCCATCGATGCCATGCACGTCATAGCCTTCACGGAGCAGGTACCAGAAATGAGCACCCGCGCCGCAGCCAACGTCGAGCGCCGGCGTGCCCTCCGCATCCCGGCGGCGTGCCACGAAGCGCACCAGGTCGATTTCCGGATACTTGCCGCCACGCATGTCGCCATGGAACTTGAACCAGGCCGGATCAGTCATTAGAGCCCCATAATCGTCTTCGGCGCGTATTAGGCGCAACATTGGTTAACGAGTACTAACGATCGGTCCGCGCGTCCCCGGCCCATACGCAGACACGAACCAAAAGGCACAGCATGAGCAAACACGTACGTCTGGCGGTTTTCGATTGCGATGGCACCCTCGTCGACAGCCAGCATACGATTATCGAGACCATGACGATGGCGTTTGCTGCTTTCGAACTCGACCCACCGACCCCTGACGCGGTGCGGCACATCGTCGGGCTGACTCTGGAGGTTGCCGTCGAACGCATTGCGCCCGACCTCACCACCGCGCAGCAGACCGAAATCGTCGCGGCCTACCGGGACCTCTTCCATGAAGTGCACGCCCGCCCAGGCCAGCGCGCACCGCTTTTTCCGGGGACGGAGGCGGCGCTCGACGCGCTCGAGGCTGCGGGTTTCATCCTCGGTGTCGCAACGGGAAAGGGCCGGCGCGGTCTCGACGCAGTGCTGGTTGAGAA
>JANQOE010000005.1 GCA_028279245.1 Alphaproteobacteria bacterium | reverse complement strand
TCTGGACGCCAACGGCGCCCTCCGGCGTGAAAGAGCCGACCCGGATCGAATGCTCCTGCGCGCTCGCCACCGTTGCGCCGGTCAAGATGGCCGCCGCCGCGGCCCCCACCATGAAATGCTTCATCGCCGTTTCCCTTCGCTTAGCCTCGCCCATCGAGGCGGCCCACCTTATCCATCGACGGGCACACCTGTATTATTCATAATACAATTCTGAGCGCGTTGGGCAATGGTGAGGTTGCGATGGCTTTGGAAACGTCCGTGCTGGTTGTCGGCGGCGGTCCCGTCGGCCTGACCCTGGCCATCGATCTGGCAAGGCGCGGCGTCGACTGCATCCTGGTTGAGCGGCGCGAAACGACAACCGAGCATCCCAAGGCGACCCTGCTCGGCGCCCGTTCGATGGAGCTCTACCGGCGCTGGGGGCTGGACGAGGCGATCTACGAAAAGGCCCTGCCGCCGGAACACAACTATTTCATCATCTTCGCCACCAGGCTGGCGAAGCAGGAGCTTTACCGCTTCACCTCGCCCTCGATCGACCAGGTCCGCAACCGCGACCCGGAGGCCGCCAAGCGCTTTCGCGAGCTGGCCTGGTCGCCCTACGGCAAGACCCAGATCGGCCAGCAGAATCTGGAGCCGGTGCTGGTCGACGAGGCGTTACGCCAGGCCCCAACATTGGACTTCATGCGCGGCTGGCGGATGGAGAGCTTCGAGCAGGACAGCGACGGCGTGACGGCCAGCATCGTGGCGGAACGAGACGACACCCGGCGCCAGATCCGCGCCCGCTACATGGTCGCCTGCGACGGCGGCACCAGCCGGGTGCGCAAGGCGCTGAACATCCCGATGAACGGGCGCGGCGCCATGCGCGCCAACACCAGCTTCTACTTCCGGGCACCCGACTTCCTGAACGTCCACGGGCTCGGTGTAGCCAACCTCTATTTCGTGTTCGCCGACGACAGTTTCGGCGTCTTCACGGCCATCGACGGCAAGGAGCTGTGGAACTATCAGTACTATTTCCTCGACCCGGCCAAGGAGACAAGAGACTTGGACCCGGCGCTGGTGCTGACCCGCGCCGTCGGCAAGCCGTTCGACTTCGACCTGCTGGACGTCACCCATTGGCATCATCATCAGTCGATCGCGGCCAAATGGCGGGTCGGCAACATCTTCCTCGCCGGGGACGCCGCCCATCTGTTCGCCCCGACCGGCGGCGTCGGCATGAACACCGGCATCGGCGATGCCTGCGACCTGGCTTGGAAACTGGCCAGCACGCTCGACGGCTGGGGTGGGCCGAGCCTGCTGGATTCCTACGAGGCCGAGCGCAAGCCCATCGCGATCCGCAACTCGCTGATCTCGGCCACCAATTCCGACAAGATCGACCTGATCATGGCCGAAACGCCGCCCGACATCGATCGGGACGGCCCGGAGGGCGACGCGATGCGCGTGGAGCTCGCGGCCAAAATCAAATGGCTCGCCCGCCAGTTCAATTCCGCCGGCACCCATCTCGGCTACCGCTACGCCGACAGCCCTATCTGCGTGCCCGACGGCAGCCCGGAACCGCCAGACGACACCGCCGTCGTCGTCCCCTCCACCTGGCCCGGCAGCCGCGCGCCGCATGTCTGGCTGGAGGACGGGCGCTCGTCGCTGGATCTGTTTGGCGACGGATTTACGTTATTGGTGTTGGGCGGCGAAGTGGAGGCGACTTGCAGCTATTTCAGCGAGGCGAGTTCGATCCGATTGCCGCTTGCGATTGTACCCGTAAGAGATCCAGTGCTGAAGAACGCCTTCGAGACGCGATACGTTCTGGTACGCCCCGACGGGCATGTCGCGTGGCGCGGGCATGATCTGCCGAGCGAAGCTGACATTGCCATCGCATGTGCACGTAGCGCGGGCTCGAGCGTCCGGGCATCGGCTTCCAACTCCTAACGGTCGGGCGCCCGCCCCCGCGTTGCACCAACCGGCCTTGGAAATCTGCCGTTGCCATTTTTGGTCACTTCCTCAATGAGACAATTTATGCTAAAAGTAGCATACCGCAAAAGCTGAGCCGATGGATAACGCTCCGATTGACCTATCTCTCAAGCCTATAATCGGTGTCCATCGTGAAGCAAAAGGACTTGGTTGAACGGCCTAAATGCCAATCCAGCAAAGACAGCGATGAACAGACTTCTGATTGGCGAGCGAAATACTGATCATAAGTAATAGGCGCATTTGTTTAGATAATAACATCAATGATACGGAGATTGAGCAGAAAAAAATGACAACCAGGAGACGAATAATAGATTGGTCTAGTGTCTGGACTTATGTAGTTGGCGCTGCAATTGTAGGGATAGCGGGTTTTATTCTTGTAGAAATTTATCAATCTAACTGGTTTCAGGATAGTTGGCAGAGCCTTGTGAAGCTAGTGCTAGGAGACGATGAACCGCTGACAGGTCCAGCCGCTCTGCAAGAGTTGTTCGGAAATTCAGGAGAAAACCAATGACGAGACTGCTAGCGTTGCTCACGGTCGTGTTCTTTGTGGTCGCTGAGAACACAGTCTCTCAAGCGCAAGATCTGATCGAGTGCGATCCTGACACTATATCCTCATCCGAGTCTAATCGGCTCTTTGAGTGCTTTAGGCTACTACTTGCTGAGCGACAAGAATTTGCGCTTGTTCCGAGAGATGCTGTGATCGCCTTTGCGGGTACTGGATGCCCAACGGGTTGGGCGGAGTTCGAGCAGGCCTCAGGTCGGTTCATCATCGGCAATGATGGACGAAGCGAGTGGGTGGCAGGCGCGACAGGCGCAACCTATGACTATTACGATGGCGGAAGTGCTGAGGTGACGATTGGAATGCACCATATGCCATCGCATGATCACGGCCTGGCTGGGACCTCCGTCAGCGATCACTTCTTGCGAAGAGTTGAATCCGTCGTCGGCCGCAACGAGGCCAATCAGGGGATAGAAGTGTTCTCTGAGAATAGGACCGTCAGGTCAGGCGAGGGTGGCGATAGCAGCTATCGATTTGCTCTGACTTTTCAAGGAGATGTCGATGATCGGCCGATACCTGCAATCGAAGAAGGAGGGGGTCAGAGCCTGAACATCATGCCACCTTTCGTGGTCCTGCATTGGTGCTCGCCGAACGACGTCCAATAGGCCATCATATCCAAGTCACTCCCTCGAAATTCTGACACTAGGGTCTATCGGGATACTCTTGTCCTGTAACTTGGCCGTGGGAAGCAAATCTAATTGTCTCCCAACCGCCGCAACGCCAGCGGCGCGGTCGGGATCGAGACCGTCTTCGGCTCGGTGTAGAAATCCCGGCATGCCTCTCCGCCCTCGCGGCCGACGCCGGAGTCCTTATAGCCGCCGAAAGGCGCGCGGAGTTCGCGCATCATAGGCGTGTTGACCCAGACGACGCCGGCGCGGATTTCGCTGGTTGCGCGCATCACCGTCGGCAGGTCGTTCGACCAGACGTAGGAGACGAGGCCGAATGTGGAGGCGTTGGCCAACGCAATCGCTTCGTCGACCGTGTCGAAGGTGAGGAAGCTGGCGAACGGGCCGAAGATTTCCTCCTGGCAGACGCGGGCGTCGTTGTTCGGCGCCATGACGGCAGTCGGCTTGACATAGTAACCGTCGCCAAGATCGTCACGCCGCTGGCCGCCCGTGAGCAGTCTGCCGCCTTCGGATGTGGCGATGTCGGCGTAGCCGAGCACGCGGCGCATATGGGGCTCGGAGGCCAAGGGGCCGAGTTCGGTATCATCCGCCATCGGGTCGCCGACACGGATGCGTTCGGTGCGGGCGACAAAACGGTCGATGAAATCGTCGGCGATGCTGCGCTGGACCAGGATGCGGCTGCCGGCCAGGCATTGCTGCCCATTGTTGGAAAAGATGCCGAGCAAGGCGCCGTTCAGCGCCTGGTCGATGTCAGCGCTATCGAAGATGATGTTGGCCGACTTGCCACCCAGCTCCATGGTCGTCGGCACCAGGCGTCTGCCGGCCGAGGCCATGATCTGGCGGCCCGTCTCCGTGCCGCCGGTAAAGGAGACAAGATCGACGCCAGGATGGTCGACCAGCGCCTGGCCGGTGACCGCGCCCCTGCCATTGACCAGGTTGACGACGCCGTCGGGCAGCCCGGCCTCGTGCAGCAGTTCGACGAAGCGGGCGAGCGCCAGCGGCGTCTGTTCGGACGGTTTCAGCACGCAGGTATTGCCGAACGCGATCGCCGCCGCGACCTTCATGCTGGCCAGCGCCAACGGCGCATTCCAAGGTGCGATCAGACCGGCGACGCCAACCGGCTCACGCGTGACGACTGTCTGATAGGCGGGGTTCTGGCCATAGACCTGGCCCGCCATCTGGCCGATGAACTCCGCGAAGAAGCGGAAATTGTAGGCGGCACGGGCGACGTGCCGGTCCTTCAACTCGCGCAGGACCAGGCCGGTGTTCAGGCATTCCAGCAGGGCCAGTTCGTCGACATGGTCAAGCACGGTCTGGCGGATCTTGAGCAGGACGTCCTGGCGCTTGTCGGTGGCCAAACCGGGCCATGGTCCATGATCGAACGCCTTGCGCGCAGCGGAGACCGCCCGGTCGACCTCGGCGGCGTCAGCCTCGCACAACTCGCTTATCCTCTCGCCCGACGCCGGGTAAGAAACTGGCAAGGGTTCGCCCGCCGGCGCGACGGACGCGCCGTCGATGAAGCTGGTGACGGTGGTTGGTGCGGTGTGCGGCATGGATGGTCCCTAGGGCATCAAAAGCCCGCCATTGACGTGCAAGGTCTGGCCGGTCAGGTAGGCGGAGGCCGGGCCG
>JANQOE010000004.1 GCA_028279245.1 Alphaproteobacteria bacterium | reverse complement strand
CGTCATGAACACCAATCTGCGCAGCCTGTTCTTCGCCTGCCAGGCCGCACACCACCACATGGCGCCGCAAGGCAGCGGCACGATCATCAACATCGCCTCGCTGGCAGCTCATCGCGGCTGGCCGCGCGCAGCCGCCTACGCCCTGAGCAAGCACGGCGTGCTGGCCCTCACCCGCAGTCTGGCCTCCGAATGGGCCAGCGACGGCGTACGCGTGAACAGCATTTCGCCCGGCTTTTTCATGACCAACCTCAACCGCGACCGCATGACGGAGGAACGCAAGCAGAGCGCCATCGCCCGCACGCCGATGCAGCGGTTCGGGCAAGTCGAAGAACTTGCCGGCGCCGCGCTCTACCTGGCCGGCGAGTCCGCCGGCTTTGTCACCGGCACTGATATCGCCGTCGACGGCGGCTATCTCGCGGCCGGCATCCTATAGAAAGATGCTGACAGTGAACGCCACCGCACCAGCCAGCGAACAGTAGGCGAGGCTCGGCACCAGCGTGTAACGCAGGATCGATCCTTCATGGCCCAGCAGGCGAACCACCGATGCGGCCGCCACGACATTGACCACGCAGATCATGTTGCCCGCGTTCGCGCCGAGGATCTGCCCGGCCAGGACCAACTGCGGCGCCACGCCGACCTGGTCGGCGACGCTGAACTGAAACAGCGAAAACATTAGGTTGCTGAAGGTCGCGCTGCCCGAAATGAACGACCCCAGCGCGCCGACAAGCGGCGCCACCAGCGGCCACGCCCCACCGGTCGCCTGCGACATCAGCGCCGCCAACTCGAGCGGCATCGAGTCCAGTCCGGCGCCGTTGACGTCGGAATTGATGAACACGCGCACCATCGGCACCGAGGTGCACAACGCGATCGCGCTTCCCGCCAACATCCCGACGGAGCGCGTCAGCGCCCCGCGGATCATCTCGGCGGACATGCGGTGCAGATAGAAGGTCGCCAGCACGGTGACGACGAACAGCGTGCCCGGCAGGAACAGCGGGGTCACCGATGCGTCGATGCCGGTGCCGAGAATGTCGCGCCACGCCAGTTCCAGACCCGACAACCAACCCCGCAACGGCAACGCGTCGAGCCGGCTGAGCACCAGCAACACGCCGACCAGCAGATAGGGCAGCCAGGCCCGGCGCAGCCCGATCCGGAACCCGTCCCGCGCCGGTGGGTCATCGGCGGCTTGCGCAAAATCCCAAGGTTCCGCCGGCAGAAAGAGACCGTGCCGGGCGGCGGGCACGACCACCGCCAATCCCGCCAGCCCGCCAAAGATCGCTGGAAACTCGGGTCCGAGGGCCAGCGCCATCAGCAACGCCGGCACCATGAAGCTCAAGCCGGCGAAGATGGCAAAGCGCCACACCGCGAGACCCTCCCGCCAACTGCGGTCCGCACCGAAGAAGCGGGTCAGCATCGCCACCAACAGCAACGGCACGAAGCTGCCGATGGCCAGGTCCATCGTGATCGCAGTGGCGGTCGTCGTCTCCAGAAAGGCCGGGAGCAGCGTCCCGCCTAAGGTGGCCTCCACCTGCGGCGCCACCTGTCCGCCGACCTGCAACCCCTGCCCGATCCCGATCAAGATGGGCGTGCCCACCGCACCGAACGAAACCGGGCTCGAGTTGGCGATCAACGGCATCACCACGGCGGCAAGCGGCGGAAAACCGATTGCCACCAACAGCGGCGCGGCAAGCGCGGCGGGCGTACCGAAACCCGCCGCCCCCTCGACGAAGCCGCCGAACAGCCAGGCAATGATGATCACTTGCGCCCGTCGATCCGGCGTCACAATCGAAAAGCCGTGGCGAATGCAGTCCATGGCACCGCTGCTGCGCAGGGTGTTCAACAGCAGCACGGCGCCGAAGATGATCCAGAGGATGGACAGGCCGACCGCCACACCCTCGATCGATGCGGCGACAACCCGGACGAAGTCGACCTTCCAGACCAGCATCGCCGTCGCCGCGGTGGCCGCGAAACTCAACGGCATCGCCCGGACCGCCGGCAGCCGCAGCGCCACCAGCAGGACGAACACGGCAAGGACCGGCAGCATCGCGACGATGGTCGTCAGGATGGTCATCGTCGCCATCGGTGCGCCGGGCTGGCTAGAGACCGAGCGCCCGGTCGGCTTGTTCCGCCGCTTCTTTGATGATGCCGGCACTGCGCGCCAGTTCCGCCCGTTCCGTCTCGGTCAACGCCGGCAGCAGCGTATCGACCACACCGTCGCGGGCGACGACGCGCGGCAGCGAGACGGTCACATCCGGCACGCCAGCCACCTCGTCGGCCAAGACCGAGCAGGTCATGATCGTTCGTTCGTCCCGGCGAATAGCGCGCTCTATCCGCGCAATGCCAGCGCCGATGCCGTAGTTGGTGTAGCCCTTCCCGGCGATGATTCGATGCGCGGCCTGCCGGACACCCTCATCAATCCGCCGGCGCACCTCTGGGCCGAGCAGCCGCCCAGTCTGCCGCGCCAACTCATCGACCTGCACGCCGCCCGCTTCCGCACCGGACCAGTGCAGCACCTCGGAGTCGCCATGTTCGCCCAACACATATGCATGCACCGACAAGGCCGAAATCTGCAGATGGTGGGCCAACAAGGCACGGAAACGCGCCGTGTCGAGGATCGTGCCGGTGCCGATCACCCGGCCGGGCGGTAGCTTCGCCAACCGGGTTGTCACCTGCGCCATCACATCGACCGGATTGGTGGCCACCAGCAGCACCGCAGCCGGCGCGGCGCGCAGCACCGCCGGTACGATCTCGGCAAAGACCGCAACGTTTCGCGAAAGCAGATCCAACCGCGATTCACCGGGCTGCTGGTTCACGCCCGCGGTCAGGATAACCAGCTTGGCATCGTCCAACGCGTCGTAGTCGCCGGCGGACACAGTCGTCGCCGCCGCAAAGGGCACGGCGTGCAGTATGTCCTGCGCCTGGGCCACGGCCATGTCGGCATTCCTGTCGACGAGCACCACTTCATTTCCCGCTTCCCGCAGGATCAACGCGAAAGCAGCGGCACTGCCCACCGCGCCCGCGCCAACAACCCCGATCTTCACGACGGCCTCCTCGCATCCCGGCTGGTGTGTGCGAGAGCTAGGCTAACCGCACCGGCGGGGCAATCCGCCCCGCCCCCGGTGCGCAAAACCTAGTCCGCGGCCATTGCGCGCGGGGCACGTCCTTGCTGGCTCTCGATCTCTTGGATCGCCGCCATCGTCTTCAGCACACTGTCCGGCGTCAGACTGACGGAGTCGATGCCGAGTTCGACCAAGTACTGCGCCACCTCGGGATAGTCGGACGGCGCCTGACCGCAAATGCCCGAATGCCGGCCCTTGCGCTTCGCGCCTTCCACCGCCAGCCGCAGCATCTCGTAAACGCCGGGGTCGCGCTCATCGAATTCGAACGCCACCATTTCGGAGTCCCGATCGATTCCGAGGGTAAGCTGGGTCAGGTCGTTGGAGCCGATCGACAGACCGTCGAACATCTCCATAAACTTGTCGACCTGCACCACGTTGTTCGGGATCTCGCACATCACATAGACCTTGAGCCCGTTTTCGCCGCGCACAAGGCCATGTTCCGCCATCACGCCGAGCACCTTCTCGCCCTCGGTCGTCGTCCGCACGAACGGGATCATCAGGATCAGGTTGGTCAGACCCATTTCGTCCCGCACCCGTTTCATCGCCGCACATTCCAGCGCGAAGCCTTCCTGATAGGCCGGGTGGGCGTAGCGTGAGGCGCCACGGAAGCCGATCATCGGGTTGGCTTCGATCGGCTCGAACGGCTTGCCGCCGATCAACGCCGCATACTCGTTGGTCTTGAAGTCCGACAGCCGGACCACGACGGGCTTCGGATAGAACGCCGCGGCAATGGTGCCAACACCCTCCGAAAGCCGTTCGACGAAGAAGTCGGCGGGCCGGTTGTGTTGGCCGACCAAAGCGTGGATCCGCGCCATCTCGGCGGTATCCTCGACCTTCTCCGGATGCAGCAAGGCCATCGGATGGATCTTGATGTACTCGTTGATGATGAATTCCATCCGCGCCAAGCCGACGCCATCGTTCGGTATGAAGCTGGTCTTGAACGCCAGTTCCGGGTTGCCCAGGTTGATCATGATCTCGGTGGCCGGCCGCGAAACCTGGGTCAGGTCGGTGCGCACGATCTCGAACGGCACATCACCGTCATAGACCCGGCCAACGTCACCCTCCGCGCAGGAGGCCGTGACCATGCCCTTACCGCGCAGCACCTCGGTCGCATGCTCGGCACCGACAATTGCCGGAATGCCAAGTTCACGCGAGACGATCGCAGCATGGCAGGTGCGGCCGCCCCGGTTGGTAACAATCGCCGCCGCCGTCTTCATGACCGGCTCCCAGTCCGGCGTGGTCGTATCGGCGACCAGCACCTCGCCGGGCTTGAACTCGTTTAAGTGATGCACGTTATCGATGACGCGAGCCGGACCTTGCGCCGCCTTGGTCCCGACGGCCCGGCCGGCAACCAACACATCGCCACTACCCCGCATCTCATAATTCTCGAGAACCGTGCCTTCCTGTTGCGAAGCGACGGTCTCGGGGCGGGCCTGCACGATGTAGAGCTTACCGTCGTAAAAATCCTTGGCCCATTCGATATCCATCGGCCGATTGGTGCCGGCGACTTTGCTGTAATGGTCTTCGATCTTGATGGCATAATCCGCCAGTTCGACGACCTCTTCATCATTGATGCAGAAGCGTGCACGCTCCGCCTTCGGCGTCGGAATGTTGCGCGTCGGCTCCCGGGTCCGTCCGGTGCTGAACACCATCTTGAGCTGCTTGTCGCCCAGCACGCGGCGCAATACCGCCCGATGTCCCTTCCGGTACGTGGGCTTGTGCACATAGAACTCGTCGACATCGACGGCGCCCTGCACGACATTTTCGCCGAGCCCGTAGGCCCCGGTGATGAACACGACGTCAGGGAAGCCAGTCTCCGTATCGATAGAGAACATCACCCCGGCCGACGCCAGGTCGGAGCGCACCATCTTCTGCACGCCGATCGACAGTGCCACCTTCTCGTGATCGAAGCCCTTGTCGATCCGGTAAGAGATCGCCCGGTCCGTATACAGCGAGGCGTAACAGCGGCGGCAGGCATCAAGCAGCATCTCGACGCCGTGCACGTTGAGGAACGTGTCATGCTGGCCGGCAAAGCTGGCCGTCGGCAGGTCTTCGGCGGTGGCCGAGCTCCGCACCGCGACGGAAACACCCTCGCCATACTCCTGTTCCAGCCGGCCGTAGGCGGCAACGATCTCGTGGCGCAGTTGCTCCGGCAGACCGGCCGCATACACCAGTTCGCGGGCCTTCATACCGACCCGGGCCAATGCCTGCACATCGCTCTTGTCGAGCCCGGACAACAGGTCAAGCAGCTTCCGGTCCGTGCCGTCGGCTGACAGCATGTCGCGGTAGGCATCCGCCGTCGTCGCAAAGCCGTCAGGTACGCGGACGCCGAGCGGCGCGAGTTCGCTGAACATTTCGCCCAGCGAGGCATTCTTGCCGCCAACCAGCGGCACGTCTTCGTTCGTCAAATCGGCAAACCAGCGGATATACGCAGGGCTGCTCATGTGACCTCCCTTTCCCTGGGGGCGCGCCAAGATGGCCGCGGCGCCCGTCTTGCACCAAAAATGTTCCGATGCTTGGGAGTTAGCGCGCTCTGTCACCGCGCACCAATGAGCCAAATCAATCGCCAAGGGTGATGTCTTAGAAAGAGGGGCGGTGTTTCAGAAAATGGAGCGGCCCACGATAATCAGCCCCAGGCCCAGCAGCGCCGCGAAAAACACCGGCCGAAAACGCTCCTCCGACAGCCGCTTCCGCAGCCGCTGCCCCAACACCATGCCGAGGGCCGTCGGCACCAAGGCCAGCGCCGAGATCACCACGAGCTCGCGGGTCAACAGACCGAACCGGCTGAACGAACCGAGCAACGCGATGGTGCTGACGAAGAAGGTCACCCCAAGGGTCTGCACCAGCATGTCCCGCTTCATGCCGAGAGCCTGGATATAGAGGACACCCGGCACCATCAGCGCCCCGGTCATGCCTGCCATCACGCCCGCCACGCCGCCGAAGATCGGCGTGAGCCACGGTTCGCGCGTACCAGGCGGCTTGATCTGCGGCGTCGCCAGACTGTAGGCCGAATAGATCACCAGCAGGATTCCCAGCAACGCGGTCAGCACCGACGGATCCGCCGCCGCCAGCACCGACGTCCCGAACCAGATGCCGACACAAATGGTAATCAGCCAGGTCCAGAACCGCCGCAGGATCTGCACCAGTTCGCCGCCGACCCACGCCTGCCAGATATTCATGATGAAGGCCGGCACCAACGTGAGGGCGATCGCCTCCTTCAAGCCGATCACCGCCGCCAGCAGCGCGAGCGTTATCGTCGGCAGCCCCAAGCCGACCAGGCCTTTGACCGTTCCGGCAATCAGGAACGTCGCGGCGATCAGCGCTAAGACCTCGGGCGAAAACATGTCGGGCAACCTGGGAGGGCGGGAATGCGCTTCCCTTAGACCGTCGGCTCCGAGGCGGCAAGGGCCGGCGCCAAGACGGCGCGCGGACCCTCGATACCCTTGAAGGTGAAGTCGCCCAGCGCCTCGAACGCCCCGCCATGCAGTTTGGCGAACCCGTCGGAAACCAGCAGCGTCCGGTCCAGCTCCCGAGTCAGTCCTTCAATCCGGCTGGCCAGATTGACCGCCGGCCCGATCACCGTGAAGTCGAGCCGCTTCTGCCCGCCGACATTGCCGTACAGCACGACGCCGAAGTGCAAGGCGATGCCGTAGCCGATGGGTGTCTTGCCATCGGCCGCCCGGTTCTGGTTCCGCTCGGCCATCGCCAATTCCGCCGCCTGTGCCGCCGCTAGCGCCCGTCGCGTCGCCCCCCGGTCGCCATCCGCCTCCCCCGGGATGAAGATGGCCAGAATGGCATCGCCGATGAACTTCAGGATTTCTCCGCCTTCCGCCTCGATCGCCGCAGTCATCACATCGAAATAGTCATTGAGCAGCTCGATCAGTTCGTCCCCAGACAGCTTCTCCGACAGGGCCGTGAAGCCCTTCAGATCACAGAACCAGATAGCCGCCCGGATCCTCTCGCCCATACCGCGCTTGATCTGCCCGTCCAATACACGCTGCCCCGCCTGCGGGCCGACATAGGTGTCCATCAGGGTCTTCGCGGTGAACCGCAGATTGCGGATCTCAGCCGTCGCCGCAAGGAGATGGCGGTTGCTGGTCAGCGCCTCGACCTCGGCCTCGGTGAAGCCGCCAGGGCGCTGGGTCGCCAGGGTCACCGCCTTGTTCGAGCCGTCCGAGAACCGCATCGGCATGGCGAGGTAGTCGGTATAGCCCTCTGCCCGCAGCTCACCGATGACCGGCGGTTCCGTCGGCTGCGGATCGTCCTCCAGCCGATAACGCACGATCCGGCCTTCGGTGTAGACGACATAGATCGGGCTGCCGCGATAGGACTCCATCTGTTCCGGCGTCCGGCGGAACTGTCGGAAGTGCAGCGTTTTGCCAGTCTCCCAGACCGCCGAAAAGGAGTCGACCTGGGGATGCAGGCTCGGCACGCCGGTGGTGTACCGGTCGATCGGCAACCCAACCGCCCGCATCTTGTCGACCAGCGCCTGGTTGTAGGTCATGGGGTCATCGAAAAAGCGGCTCTCCTCAATCAACCACCGCCGCAACTCCGCACCCGCGTCCATATAGCCCTGCCAAGCAAATGGTCCGTTTCGCCAGAACGAATAGTGTCCTCGTTCCAGCAGAAGCGTCTTACGCTACCGACGCTCAACGCTCCAGTGGATGTCCAACCCAGCAAGTTCCTGCAGGTAGGCATCGAGGTCGATCATGCCGATACAGGGAAACGCGCCGCGCGTTTCGATCTCTCCGCGTGCCAGCCGCCGGACCAAAATGATCGCCGGCACACACGGGATGAACGTGCCGTCACCGGACCGCGCGGCCAGGTGGAACATCAATTGCTTCGGATCGGCATTCTCGTCCCGACCTGTCATTTCCATGAAAAAGCCGCTCGTGTCCGACCCGAACAGGTCAAGGACACGCGCCCCACGTTGTAGAACCGGTGTCATCGGCCTCAGTGAGCGAACCAAGCGGAATCGCACGGCCCACGACAACAGCCAGATGCCGAACTGCGCCAATGGCACCTCGAGACCGGCATAGAAGCGGATGGTTCGCAGGTCAGGATAGCGTTCGGGAAACAGCGCTAGATCCGGCACATCGCAGTTGGCAAAGAAGCGCCGGCCCACATCCCGCAGTTTCCGAACATGCAGACCCTGCCAGCCGTAGATCTTCCGCCAATCTCCATCAACGCGCGTTTCGAAGGACCGTCCGGCATAACTCAGCACCGCACCCATCGTTGCCGACCCAGGATTGGTTCGCTGCGCCGTAGCAATCCCGTATTCAGCCCGCTCCACCACGGAAAACTCGCGGCCATAGGCGTCGAGGAGCGCCGCAGTAAAGGCCGGGACCGAACTTGCACCGCTGACCACCGTAACCGCTCGCGCTTTTGCCGCCCCGTCCAATTCACGAATGGAAGCGACGAAATCCCGGCCATCCGCCAAATCGACGTAGTGGCAGCCAGCCTGGATACAGCTTTCGGCTACGCCATAGGTTTGACCTTGAAACGGCCCCGAGGTGTGCACCACGATGTCGGCGCGGGTTCGCGCGAGGTGCCCCGCGAGACCGTCACGCACGTCGATTTCGCGGACCTCAATCGCTCGGCCGGCCGCCCCAAGCCCTTCGACAAAAGCCTGGGCCCGCTCAATAGAGCGCCCGGCGATGATAAGCTGAAGATCGGTTTCCGGCAGCAGCCGACGCACAATGCGTGAGCCAAAGTGGCCGTATCCGCCTATGACCAGAACACGCGTCACCAGACCGGTTTCGTCACCATCAAATAGATAATCGCCACAACCGAAGCGAAAGCCGGCCAGCCAAGGATGAACCAGATGCGAAACAGGCGCTCGTACTGCACCGGAAGCGGCTGACCGGTTGCGACGGCGGACGCAAGCAGCCGCCGCATGCGCACCTGTATCCAAACGACCGGCAACCAGCACAAACCGGCGACGACGAAGAGGACATAGGTTGCGACTAGCCAGAGCTGTGTCGGATCGTAGCCAGTAACGACAACCAGAATAGCGCCGCTCAGCGGCTGCAGAATGACGGCCGGCGTCGTGAAGTAGAGGTCCGCCGCCACCGTCGACCTGGCGACCGCCAATCGGGCCTCGATAGATGCATCCAGCGCGTGCTGGAACATGAGGAAGGCGATGGCCGCGCCCGAACCTAGCAACACCGTCGCACCGACGATGTGAACGAACCTTAGGACATCAAGGAACACCCTGCCCCCTGAGCGGATTCAGCCCAATTTGTCCTTCAAGATCTCATTCACTAACTGCGGATTCGCCTTGCCTTGGGTCGCGCGCATGGCCTGGCCGGTGAACCAACCGGCCACTTTGGTGTTGCCGCTCCGATACTGGTCGGCCTGTTTCGGGTTGTCGGCAATGATCTGCTCGATCACCGTTTCGATGGCACCGGTGTCCGTGATCTGCTTGAGGCCCTTTTCTTCAACGATCTCAGCCGAGTCCTTGCCAGTCTTGAACATCTCGTCGAAAACGTCCTTGGCGATCCGGCCGGAAATCGTCTTGTCGGCCAGCAGATCGAGCAGACCGCCCAATTGTTCCGCCGAGACAGGCGATTCGGCGATGGTCTTGTCTTCGCGGTTCAGGCTGCCGAACAGGTTGGAGATCACCCAGTTGGCGGCCGTCTTCGGGTCCCGCCCACCGGCGACAACCGCCTCGAAAAAGGCCGCCGTCTCCCGTTCGGCCACCAGGACGTTAGCGTCGTAAGCCGACAAACCATAGTCCACCATGAACCGCGCCTTTTTCACATCAGGCAGTTCCGGCAACGCTGCCCTCAGCTCGTCAACAAACGCTTCGCTGAGTTCGAGCGGCAACAGATCCGGGTCCGGGAAATAGCGGTAATCATGCGCCTCTTCTTTGGCGCGCATGGGCCGGGTCTCGCCACGGTCCGGATCGAACAGGCGGGTTTCCTGAGCGATCGACCCGCCGTCTTCGATAATCTCGATCTGCCGCCGCGCTTCATATTCGATCGCCTGTTTGACGAAGCGGATCGAGTTGACATTCTTCATCTCGCAGCGCGTGCCGAGGGGTTCGCCGGGCCGCCGCACCGACACATTGACGTCGGCCCGCATCGAGCCCTGTTCCATGTTGCCGTCGCAGGTGCCGAGATAGCGCAGGATGGCCCGCAGCTTGGTCAAATAGGCGCCCGCCTCATCCGCCGAGCGGAGATCCGGCTTGGAGACGATCTCCATCAGCGCCACGCCGGCCCGATTCAGGTCGATAAGGGAGTTCCGCGGATCCCGATCATGCACCGATTTGCCTGCATCCTGTTCCAGATGCAGCCGTTCGATCCCCACGTCGCGGGCCTCCCCATCGGGTAGATCGACAGTAACGGTGCCTTCGCCGACGATCGGCTGCTTGTACTGGCTGATCTGATAGCCCTGAGGCAGATCCGGATAGAAATAGTTCTTCCGGTCGAACACCGAGTGGCGGTTGATCTTCGCATTCAGGCCAAGCCCGGTTCTGACGGCCTGGCGGACACATTCCTCATTGATGACCGGCAACATGCCCGGCATCGCCGCATCGATCAGACTGACCTGGCTGTTGGGTTCCGCGCCAAACGCCGTGGGCGCCCCGGAGAACAGCTTCGCCTGGGATACGACCTGAGCATGGACCTCAAGGCCGATCACGACCTCCCATTCTCCGGTCCGGCCTTCAACCAATGCCGTCATGCAACGCCTCCTTACCTGCGCCGCTTATAGGCCACTCCAGGGACCGCATCAAAAGCGGTGTTCAGACCAAACTTCACTTTGGCACGGTTCTTGTCAGCGCCTGTTAACCATGATCCCGGTCTGCGCCTAAAGCCCCCTGTGCAGCCCGCCGATGTTGCGCCGCACAAGTAGGCACCACAGCGCTTAGAATTAGGCAGGCCGTCACAAAGTCGTCATGCGTTTAGATGCGGTTAACTCGATGCTGCATTGCAAAAAACGCAACACAACCAAAGCGGTTTTATGATACAAAAGACTTGTTCCTCCCTAGATACTTGGGCCGCCAAATGGTGGCCCTATTTTTTTTGCCCGCAATCTGACGGTCGAGCGTTCCGTCAGAAGGTTAACTGGACCAAGTCTTCGCGAAGACCGAAGAAGTCTTTGGTAAACGCGACAGCCGTCTCTTCCGAAAAGCCTTTGCAGGTGTAGATCACCGTCGAAGCAAAACGCGGCCCGGTCCACACATAGATCGAAATCCCGGAATCGATGAGCGGCACGAACCCGTCATAACCGGCGTTTTCCGCGCGGCCGGCACCGCTCGTCGGCGCAAACACGACCGGGTCTCCGTAGGTTCGCAAGTCCAGCGCCCGCGCAACCTCAAGCAGATACGCGCGAACCTCCGCTTCGCCGATCTCCCGACCGTAATAGCCTTCGATCAACAGCCGCTGCCGAAACACCTCCGGCGCCAACTTCCGGGCCGTGTTCATCGGGGCCGGGTATCGAAACCGGCGGCGCCCTCCACCACATCGGCTATGCGAAACATGGTCTCTTCATCGAAGGCCCGGCTAATGACCTGCAGCCCCAGCGGCAGACCATCGCCGCTCAATCCTGCCGGGACAGAGATCGCCGGCAGCCCGGCCATCGACGCGGGCACGGTGAACACGTCATTTAGATACATGGCGATGGGGTCGTCCATTTTCTCGCCGATACCAAAGGCTGGGTAAGGTGAGGTCGGTGTCAACAGGGCATCGCAGCGCTCAAACGCGGCCCGGAAGTCCTCCAGGATCCGCGTCCGGACTTTCTGTGCCTTGAGGTAGTAGGCATCGTAGTACCCGGCGGACAGCACATAGGTGCCGATCAGCACCCGCCGCTGCACCTCTTCGCCGAACCCTTCGGCCCGCGTGCGCTCATACGTGTCAGTCAGGTCTTCCCCGGGAACGCGCAGCCCGTAGCGAACACCATCATAGCGGGCGAGATTGGACGAGGCCTCCGCCGGCGCGACAATGTAGTAGCAAGGCAGCGCATACTTGGTCAGCGGCAGTGACACCTCGACGATCTCCGCCCCGGCTTGGCGCAGCCAATCGGCGCCCTGCGACCACAGCCCCTCGATTTCGGGGGACATCCCATCCATTCGGTACTCCGCCGGAATGCCGATCTTCAGGCCACGCACATCGCCGGTCAGCGCCGCCTCAAAATCCGGCACCGGCACGTTGGCCGAAGTCGAATCCTTGGGATCATGCCCGGCCATCACGCCGAGCATGATCGCCGCGTCGCGCACCGTCCGGGTCAGCGGACCCGGATGGTCAAGGGAGCTGGCGAAGGCAACCACACCCCAGCGAGAGCAACGTCCGTAGGTCGGCTTGGTGCCGACGATCCCGCAGAACGCGGCCGGCTGCCGGATCGACCCGCCCGTATCCGTGCCCGTCGCCCCCATCGCGGCCCGCGCCGCCACCGCAGCCGCCGACCCGCCGGAGGACCCGCCGGGCACCAGATCCCGCCCGCTGGAGCGGCCCCATGGGTTCTTCACGGGTCCGAAATGGCTGGTCATGTTGGACGAACCCATGGCGAACTCATCCAGGTTGGCCTTGCCGAGCATGACGGCCCCAGCGTCCCACAACCTGGCCGTCACACTGGATTCATAGGTGGGCTTGAAGCCCTCAAGAATGTGCGACGCTGCGGTAGTCTGAATACCTTCCGTGCAGAACAAGTCCTTGATGGCCACAGGAATTCCATCAAGCGGCCCAACCTCGCCGCGCGCCCGGCGCGCATCAGACGCGGCCGCCGCGGCAGCCGCCGAATCTGGCGTCGTCAGGATGAAGGCGTTCAGGTCACTCGCGGCGTCAACCGCGGCGATATGCGCCGCCGTAAGGTCAGCTGCCGATATTGCCCCCTTCGCGAGTTCGTCGCGCGCCCCGGCAATCGTCAGGTCAGTGAGTTCCGCCACTACTCGACAACCTTAGGCACGGTGTAGAAGTCATCGGTGCGCACCGGCGCGTTGGCCAAGACCTTCTCGGGGTAGGCGCCATCGGTCACCCGGTCTTCCCGCATCGCCAAGGTCATCTCGGCAACACTGGTCATTGGGGCGGTCTGATCGGTATCGACTTCACGCAACTGCTCAATCCAACCCAATATGTTACTAAGCTGCCTAGCAAGTGCATCTAGTTGATCGTCGTTAGTATGAATTCTGGCAAGGCGCGCAACGCGCGCCACGGTTTGTTTATCCAGCGCCATTCCCGGTCTTCTGCCCTGCGAGAAAGCGCGGAAGCTAGCACCTGCCTACCGTCCCAGCAATGTTGGCACGGTGCACTCAGAATGTGGTTTCAACCGGCACAGAATGAACGTATTAGTAGAATCGGGTCGATCAATGAATCTATCGCTTAGGGTCAGTGTCCTTCTCGGATGCCTCGTCGCGGCGTCCGGACCGGTCCATGCGGCCGATGGCGCACTGCGCCTCGGTGTCATGCCGTTCACCAGTCCGGGCGCCCTGCAAGAGCGCTATGGCGAGCTGCAGGCCTATATTCGCCGGACCCTGGATACCGAAGTCATCCTGGAGACCGCGCCGGATTTCAGTTCATTCAAGAGCCGGCTGGGCAACCGGACCTACGACATCGCCGTGACCCCGCCACATGTCGCGGCCCTTGCCGCGGATCACATTGGCTACAGCCCCATCCTTCAGTCATCCAAATTCGCCATTGAGCTGTTTGCCCACAAAGACGGCGACTTGAAGACCTTGGAAGACCTCGGCGGCGGCGTCATGGCATTGCCGGATCCGCTTTGTTTTGTCTCACTGTTGGCGGCGAAGCGTTTCGCCGACCGTGACTTGAGCTTCCACCACACGACGTCGCACAGCACGGCTTTGCTGCTCGTCGCCGGAAAGCAGGCCGATACCACAGTCTCAATACAGGCCTTCTCGGATCAGTTGCCGTCTAACTCCGGAGACAGCCTACGCGGCATCGCCAAACTGGGGGACAGCTTTGGCGTCATATCCGTGGCGCCGGGGGCCGCGGCGGAAGACCTCCAGACACGGCTTACAGCGGCGTTCCTCCGCTTCCATGAGTCTGAAGAAGGGCAGCGGTTCGGACTCCAGTTTGAACCGATCTCCGAAGCGGATCTAAAGGGGTTCATACCGTTTGGATCAATGCTTGTCGAACGATTGAGCCAGACGGGGCAACGCGAACCTTGAGGTTTGCTTCGACCAAGCATTCTCCCATACTCCAGAGATCATAGGCCCACGACGCCTGAGTGTAGCTCGCCTGCTCCGATAGCCATCGGAGCCCGTTAGACGAGGCCCCAATGAACCTAGTCCATTCCCTGCGCGCAAAGCTTGTCGGCGCGATGGTTCTAATTCTGACACTCACCTTCACGCTTCATCTCGCGAACAATGCCCGCCTCACCCGCAACCTGCTGACCATTGCGTCTGATACAAGGCTTGCGGAGTTATCGCCCCTACTCGGCGCGGCTCTGGCTCCGTCGGTGTTCGAACGTGATTTAGCCACCCTGAGCGAGGAACTGAGGGACATTGCGAAAATCGACAGCGTTCTCTCCATCGACGTTCGAGATAGCCGCAACACGCTGCTGTCCAGAACCGAGCCACTTGTTCCAGTCGGTGCGGCCACCGACGAGCGACAGACAATCAACCTAACAACCCCGATCACACTCAGCGGCGAGCAGATCGGTACGGCTTCCGTGGTCTTGTCTGCGGCCCTCCTGGAGTCAGCCAGCCAAGCCGTCGTGGCGAAGGGCCTCCTTCTCGCCATGGCGACCGCAGCAGTCAGCGTACTCACGCTGCTCTTGCTTAGCACATTGATAACACGACGGCTCGCAACACTCGAATCGACGGCAAACGCTGTCGCCGCCGGTGACTTCACTGTCCGGGCTCCGTCCCTAGGCCGAGACGAGGTCGGCCGAGTAGCCCGGACTTTCAACAGTATGTTGGATCGGCTTCACGACGCGAACAGAGCCCTGGAGAAAGAACACCAACAACTTGAAACACTAATCGAGAGCTTGCCGCATGGCGCCTATCTGAAGGATAGGGAGGGTAGATATACCCTCGTCAACAGAGCTTTCGCTGGCTTTGTAGGCCGGTCAAGCCCGGAACTCGTTGGCCGCAGCACTAGTGTATTCTTCTCAGACAAAGAGACCGAAGAGGCGCAGAGTATCGACCGCGAGGTCGTCGGGACGGGCAAACCAGTCCATCGAAGCTTTGTTTCAACACCCCCTGATGATGAACCCCATCATCTGGAAATAACCAAGTTTCCGGTGTTCGGACGGGACGGTAAGATCATAGGCGTTGGAGGCATCAACGTTGACGTCAGCGAACGTTATCACTTCAAGCAGAAGTTGGCAGACACTGAGAAGCGGTTTCGGATCCTCATAGATAATTTGCCCTATTCGCTGGCAATGAAGGACCCCGCGGGTCGATACACTCTCGTCAATTCTGCATTCTGCAAGACATTTCGCGTAACTGACCCGCCAGAGGGTGTCATCGGCAAGACGGCGTCTGACATGTTCCCTGCAGGCGCGGCGCGTCGATCAAGAGCCGCCGACCGTCATGTCATGAACAAGCAGCGATCGCTTCGCTATCGCTCGTGGTTCACACTGGACGATGGTTCAAACCGGGTGCTGGACGTCACAAAGTTCCCGGTTTTCGATCATGCCGGCCAAATGATCGGCCTTGCTAGCGTTGCCATAGACATCACTGAACAGGAAGAAGCTGAGAAAGCCCGCCTGGACAGCGAACATCGCTTCCAGGTGATCGCTGATAGTTTGCCCCACCCCCTATTCATGAAGGATACGGTCGGCCGGTACCTATTCGTAAACGCGGCGGGGCAGGCGTTGTTTGAACCGGATAGTGGAGATTACGCCGGCAAGACCGCGGCTGATATGCTTGCACCAGAGGTTGCCGCCAGAACAGGAGCCATCGATCAGGCGGTCCTTGAGAACGAGCGGCCAGCCCGCGAGGTAATCCTCTATGAACGGGCGGGCAAGACACGTTTCCATGACGTCATAAAATTCCCGATCTTCGACACAGGTGGCGCACTGATTGGCTTAGCGGGGATCGCTGTTGACGTGACGGAACAACGTCGGGCCGATGAAGCACGACAACAGTCCGAACAGCGCCTTCGCGCACTCATCGAGAACCTCCCGTTCGCGATCTCCATGAACGATTTGGACGGCCGCTACGTGATTGCCAGCCCACTGCTGGCGAAGAACCTCGATCGTCCGATCGAGGATATCTACGGCAAGCGCATCCAGGATCTATTGCCGGACAAGATCGCCAGAGAATACAGACGGATCGAAACCGAGGTCCGCGCGACGCGGCACCCGGTTACCCGGGAGGTAATCTCGAAATGCCCAAACGGCGAGGATCGTATCCTCGAGGTGACCAAGTTCCCAGTGTTCGATACCGACCGCGACTTGGTCGGCATGGCCGGCTTCAATTTGGACATCACGGAGCGCCGGCACACTGACAACCGGATCGCCCATGCCCAACGCATGGAAATGATTGGCCAACTGGCCGGTGGGGTCGCGCACGACTTCAACAATCTCCTGGCCGTCATCCGAGGCAACCTGGAGATTCTCGGCGAGCAGACCAGGGAGACGCCCGAATTGACGCGCCGTGTGCAGGCCGGTTTACGGGCCGTGCGCCGCGGCGCCACCCTGACCGAACGTTTGCTCGCCGTCGGTCGCCGGCAGAGTTTGCGGGCCGACGCCATCAGGCCGAACCAGATCCTTGGCGAGATCATAGACGTCATCCGTAGCGCGCTCGGTTCGAAAACACGGGTGACCCTCAATTCGCCGCTCGGGCTCTGGCCCGTCTGGGTCGACGCGGGACGGCTGGAAGATGCCTTGCTGAACATCGCTTTGAACGCCGGCGCCGCGATGCCCGACGGCGGCCGGCTGGATATCAGAGCCCAGAATCTGGAAATCGAAACGGTCCAGCCTGGATCGGATCTGAACCCTGGCCGGTATGTCGTGTTGAGCCTCAGGGACAGCGGACTCGGCATTCCCGCGGAGATCCGCCCGCGCATCATGGAGCCTTTCTTTTCGACAAAGCGGAACGGCTCCGGCTTGGGTCTAAGCGTCGTATATGGCTTCATGCGTCAATCCGGCGGCGGACTCACAATCGAGTCGGAGGAAGGTAAGGGGACCACGGTTCAACTCGTTCTCCCATGTGGCCCTCCCGGCAAACAGAAGCGGCCCCCTGCTACCGCACCGCACAAGCGAGAACCCCGCCACAACATTGCTATTGTCGTCGATGATCAGCCAGACATGTTGGCGTTGACGGCACGGCGGCTGCAAGAGCTGGGCTATGAGACCCGCCAAGCAACCGATGCGTCGACTGCATTATCCGCTCTGTCGGAGCACCCTTATGCTGCGGTTCTGGTAACAGATGTCGTCTTCGGCAACGGCATGGAAGGTATTGAACTCGCCCGGACCGCCCGAAACCAGATCCCGACCCTACCAATCTTGTTGGTTTCCGGTCAGGCTATTCGCCGGGATATCGGTGCCGGAGACCCTTCGACCGCGTTCCTATCCAAACCGTTCAGCAAGGAGCAGCTAGCCGACACGCTGGCGCTTCTATCTGTCTAACCTTCCTCCGCGACATCGGCGCAGAACGTGTAGCCAATGCCGTGCACGGTCTTAAGCAAGGCAGGTTCGGTCGGATTGGCTTCAATCTTCTGCCGCAGGCGTAAGACATGAACATCGATGTTCCGGCCCCATGCCTCGACGGAACGTCCCTTGATCTCGCGCATGAGTTCCTCCCGACTGAGCTCCTCGAACGGATGACTCACCAACGTGCGAAGCAGCGAAAACTCTGTCGATGTGAGCGAGACTTCGCCGCCGGTCGGCCTGAACAGTTTCCGGTTCTGCAGATCGAGGCGCCATCCGGCAAAAGCTGCAACCTTGGCTTGCCGCAACGACCGCTGGCCGGCTCTGACCCGCCGATGCAGGCTGTTCACCCGGGCCAGCAATTCGCGCAGTTCGAAGGGCTTCTGCAGATAGTCGTCGGCGCCGAGTTCGAGCGATACCACCCGGTCAACAAGAGTCCCGGCGCCGCTCAAGATAATCACACCAGCGTCGGTATTCTCTCGAAGATACTGGGTAAGGACGAGACCATCCTCTTGCGGCAGCACCAGATCCAACAAAACGATGTCGAAGGGATCCCGCTCCAGGCAGTCGCGCATCTCCTGCCCATCACCGGCAATCGCGACGTGCTGCCCTTTGTCGCTTAGATAATCGCGAACCATTTCCGCGAAATCAGCGTCGTCATCCACCAGAAGAATGCGCATGCAAACACACGGTGTGGTTCAAGGGAAAATGCTACAGGTTCGGCCCCCGGATGACTAGTCCGGACCCGAGACCAGCAGGAAAGGCAGCAGAATGACCATAGCAGAGGCCCCTCTCGATCTGCTTCATTGGCTCAAACCGATGGATCGGCTGCTGGGCTTGGACCTGGGGTCCAAGACGATCGGCCTCGCCCTGAGTGACGCGAGCCGGACTGTGGCGACTCCCCTCGACACAATCAGACGAGCAAAGTTCCGCGCCGACGCCGCAAGGTTGAGCAGTCAAATCGAAGAACACCAGGTTGGCGGCCTGGTACTGGGCCTTCCGCTGAATATGGATGGGAGCGAAGGGCCGCGCTGCCAGTCGACCCGCGACTTCGCGCGCAACCTCGCATCCATCATCGACTGTCCAATAGCGTTCTGGGATGAACGCCTGTCGACCGCCGCCGTCGAGCGGCTCCTGGTCGCCGACGCCGACCTGTCGCGCAAACGTCGCAGCGAGGTGACGGACAAGATGGCCGCGGCATTCATACTCCAGGGATACCTCGACTATCTGAAACAGGCCGCCAACCGTGCCCCATGACGACCGGTCTAGACGCAACCCCCGAAGATTCACGGAAGGCGTTGGGGCGCAGATGGTCGTCTAACCCCTCAACGCTGAGGCTTGTCTGACTACCATCGCTTTCCCGCAGCGCCACAGTGTCCGCCTGCATCTCATTCTTGCCCACGGTGAGAAACACCGGCGCGCCGATTCCCCGGGCATCAACGACCTTGCGCGACAGCCGCTCATCCCTGACATCGGCCCGCACGCGATAGCCAAGTCGACTAAGCCGATCTACGACACTGGAGACATAGTCCGCCTGCTGACCACCAACCGAGGCGACCACGACCTGTACCGGCGCCAGCCAAAGCGGCAGTTTGCCGGCGTGATGTTCCAGCAGCACGCCGATGAAACGCTCGACACTGCCCAGCACGGCATGGTGCAACATCACCGGGCGCTGCCGCCGGTCCGCAGCATCGACATACTCCGCCCCCAGCCGTTCCGGCAGGACCATGTCGAGCTGCACAGTGCCGCACTGCCAACGCCGGCCGCGATTGTCGCGCAGATGGAATTCGAGCTTCGGCCCATAGAAGGCGCCCTCACCGGAACTGGTCTCGAAATCGAGCCCGGCGGCCAAGGCAGCCCGTTCCAGGCGAGCCTCGGCCATGTCCCACGCCTCATCGGAACCGGCCCGCTGTTTTGGCCGATTGGCGAACCGGACCTCGACATCGCTGAAACCGAAGGCCCGATAGATCTCCGCAAGCATCGCGCAGAAGTTCCGCACCTCGGCCTCGATCTGCTCGGGCAGGCAAAAGATGTGGGCATCGTCCTGCACAAACGCCCGGGTCCGCATCAGACCCAGTAAAGCGCCGGACGGCTCATTGCGGAGGCAGGAACCGAATTCACACAGCCGCATCGGCAGTTCCCGAAACGACCGCGGGCGATGGTTGAAGATCTGCACATGCGCCGGGCAACTCATGGGTTTCAGCGCCAGCACGCGCTCACCATCGTCCAGCGCAAACATGTTCTCGCCGAACTTGTCCCAGTGGCCGCTGGCCTCCCATAGGCCCCGGTCCAGCAACTGCGGCGTCCGGATCTCTTGAAAGCCGGCCGCGCGCATCTGCCTGCGGATGAAACTCTCGATCACCTCGTAAAGTGCGAAACCAGCAGGGTGCCAAAACACCATGCCCAGGCCCTCTTCCTGCAAATGGAAAAGGTCCATGCGCTTGGCGATCATTCGGTGGTCGTTCGGGTCCATTGGTGTGTCCTCTCGAAGGGGGTTGGAGGACGGGAGCCCAAGAATCAAAAGGCCCCGTCCGTTTGCCGGCGGGGCCGTTTGCTTCGGCGTATCAGCTATCGATCAGCACACGCCAAGCCCCGGCCCGCCGCAGCGGGTCGTCGTTGTGGCCGTGGTGGTCGAAGCCAGATACGCGATCATGGGAGATAGCTAATGCTGCAGGTGCGAAAAAACAAGCTTGGATGGCTTGTCCGCGACTCACCGGTGCCCGTATAAGACCGTTTTGATGGCTATCTCGCCGATTTCCCCAGAATCCGCGCCGCCGCCCTATCCGCACCGCCATTTGCTCGGCATCGAGGGACTATCCCCCGATGATATCTCCCAGCTGCTGGACCTTTCGGAAGAATATGCCGAGCAAAGCCGGGGCCGCGGGCGCAAGCTGAGCACTCTTAGCGGCTGCACCTGCATCAACCTGTTCTTCGAGAATTCGACCCGGACCCGGACGAGTTTTGAGCTGGCTGGCAAGCGCCTCGGCGCCGACGTCATCAACATCTCCGTCGGCAGTAGTTCGATCAAGAAGGGCGAGACCCTGATCGACACCGCGATGACCCTCAATGCGATGCACGCCGACGTCCTGGCCGTCCGCCATCCCGATGCCGGCGCCGTTAAGCTGTTGTCGGAAAAGGT
Source organism: Alphaproteobacteria bacterium (assembly GCA_028279245.1). GTDB lineage: Bacteria > Pseudomonadota > Alphaproteobacteria > UBA6615 > UBA6615 > JANQOE01. Next base: position 77,504 of record JANQOE010000004.1, on the reverse strand, counting down.
TAATTGCGCCGTCATCAACGCCGGCGACGGGAGTCATGAACACCCGACCCAGGCTCTGCTCGACGCACTGACGATCCGCCGGCGCCGCGGCCATCTACGCGACTTGCAGGTCGCGCTGTGCGGCGACATCGCCCACAGCCGCGTGGCCCGCTCCAATATCTACCTGCTGCAGACCATGGGCGCCCGAGTCCGTGTGGTCGCGCCGCCAACACTGCTGCCGCCGGAGTTGGAACGGCTCGGGGTCGAGGTGTTCCACGACATGCGCCGGGGTCTGGCGGATTGCGACATCGTCATGATGCTGCGGCTCCAGCGGGAGCGCATGCAGGGCACCTTCGTCCCATCTATCCGCGAATACTTCCGCTTCTTCGGCCTGGACTATGAAAAGCTGCAATTCGCCAAGCCGGACGCGCTGATCATGCACCCGGGGCCGATGAATCGAGGTGTTGAGATCGATTCACAAGTCGCTGACGATATTGACAGAAGCCTTATCCACGAACAAGTCGAGATGGGCGTGGCCGTGCGCATGGCGTGCCTCGACCTGCTGGCGCACGGCGTCCGGGAGGCCGGCGCTTTATGAAGCGGACAGTCTACCGCAACGCCCGCTTGCTCGACCCCGCCACAGGCCTGGACGCCCCCGGCGGCCTCTTGGCTGAAAACGGGATCATCGCTGATCTCGGCCCCGGCATCGCCAACGGCGCCACGCCGGAGGGCGCCGATGTCGTCGATTGCGGCGGCGCCGTCCTGTCACCCGGCCTGGTCGATATCCGTGTTCAATTGCGGGAACCCGGCGCCGAGCACCAGGAAGACATCAACAGCGCGAGCCGAGCCGCCGCCGCCGGTGGCGTGACCACCATGATCGCCTTGCCCAACACCGAACCGGTGATCGATGACGTCGCTGGGATCGAGTTTGTCGCCCGCCGCGCCCGTGAAGTCAAAACTGTTAAAGTATTCACCCACGCCGCCATAACAAAGGATCTGGCGGGCAACGAAATGACCGAGTTCGGCCTGCTGCGAGAAGCCGGCGCCATCGCCTTCAGCGACGGTCCGGTAGGGGTCAGTAAGGCGTCGGTAGTGGCCCGCGCCCTGAGCTATGCCACAACCTTTGGCGCGTTGCTGATGCAGCATCCCGAAGAGCCAAGCCTGGTTGACGATGGCGTTATGAACGCTGGCGAGCTGTCGACCCGGCTGGGGCTGCCGGGGATCCCGCGCGAGGCCGAGACCATCATGCTCGACCGCGACCTCACCTTGGTCGAGATGACCGGCGGTCGGTACCATGCGGCGGCAATCTCCACGGCGGCATCGGTGGAGCGCATCCGGGCCGCAAAGTCACGCGGTCTCGACGTCACCTGCGACGCAACACCACCCAACTTCGCCTTGAACGAACTGTCGATCGCCGACTACCGCACCTTCGCCAAGCTGACCCCGCCGCTGCGCAGCGAGGACGACCGACAGGCGATTGTCGAAGGGTTGAAGGACGGCACGATCGACTTGATCGCCTCCGACCACGCACCCCAGGATCAAGATTCGAAGCGCCTGCCTTTCGCCCAAGCGGCACCTGGCGGCATCGGGATGGAAACCTTGCTGCCCCTCACTCTGGAGCTGGCCCACAACGGTCACTTGTCCCTGCCGGACGCCTTACGCAAGGTGACTGTCGTTCCGGCGGAACGCATGGGACTGCCGGTCGGCCGCCTCGCGCCGGGCGCACCCGCCGACCTGGTCTTGTTTGACCCGGGGCGCCCGTGGCGGATCGATGCCGACGCGCTACGGTCCAAATCGAAGAACTCGCCGTTTGACGGACGTTTGGTTCAAGGGCAGGTTCTCCGCACGGTCGTCGACGGCCGTACGATCTACACGGCACCCGAGATGTGACGCGATGGACGCGAACTTCTTTCTTTCCGTCTGGGGGGCGATTGCGGCGAACCTCAGTATCCCGGACTGGAAGTTCGTCATCCGCTTTTGGCAGATCTTCGCGTTTGGCTTCGCGGTCAGCTATCTGATCGGCTCGATCCCGTTCGGCCTGCTGCTGACCCGTTACGCCGGCATAGGCGACATCCGCCAGATCGGCTCCGGCAGCATCGGCGCAACCAACGTCTTAAGAACCGGCAATAAGCGACTCGCCGGACTCACTCTGTTGTTGGACGGCGGCAAGGGCTTTCTGGCGGCAGTACTCGCCTTCCGGATGGGCGGACCGGATATCGGCTACTTCGGCTCCATCGCCGTCGTGCTCGGACATATGTTCCCTATCTGGCTCCGGTTCCGCGGCGGCAAGGGCGTCGCCACAGCATTTGGCGTGCTAATCGCCGTTGGGTGGCCAGCGGCCCTGGCCGGGTTCGCCACCTGGCTCCTGGTGGCAACGATCTTCCGTTATTCGTCCCTCGCCGCACTGACAACCGCCCTCGTGACGCCGATCTACGCCTGGCATCTGGTCGACCCCCAGGCCGGCGGAATCGCCATCATCCTTGCTGTCCTGATTTACATGAAGCATGCGGGGAACATCCGCCGGCTGCTCAGCGGCACCGAATCCAAGATCCGCCTCAGTAAGAGTTGACGGCGATGCCGGGTCTCAACGCCGAAGAGAAGCTGGCCCGGTTGCGGTTGATCCGGTCGGAGAATGTCGGCCCGATCACCTTTCGCCAACTCCTGCGGCATTACGGCACCGCGGCCGCCGCAATAGACGCCCTGCCCGGCTTGATCCGGCGTGGCGGCCAACGGCGCGAAATCCGCATCTGCGGGCGCGACGACGCCGGACGAGAGCTAGCGTTGCTGGAGCAGCGTGGTATCAGCGCAGTCTTCTTCGGCGGCGAGGGCTACCCGGCCCCACTGGAGGAAATCGAGGATGCGCCGCCGGTCCTCCACGTCATCGGCCGCACCGAACTGCTCGGTCGCCCGACCGTGGCCATCGTTGGTGCCCGCAACGCCTCGCTCAACGGCCGCAAGTTCGCGGAGCGCATGGCGATGGACCTGGGCACCGCCGATTGGGTCGTCGCGTCCGGCCTCGCGCGCGGTATCGACGCCGCCGCCCACCGGGGCAGCCTGCGGACCGGCAGCGTGGCCGTGCTCGGCGGCGGCGCGGACGTCCTCTATCCGCAGGAAAACCGGGCGATCTATGAGCAACTGGCGGTAGAGGGGGCCATTGTCTCGGAACTGCCGCTTGGCACCGAGCCCCAAGCCCGCCACTTCCCGCGCCGTAACAGAATAATTGCCGGGCTGAGCCTCGGGGTTGTCGTGGTCGAGGCGGCCCGCCGGTCCGGGTCTTTGATCACCGCCCGTCTGGCATTGGAGCAGGGACGGGAGGTCTTCGCCGTCCCCGGATCGCCGCTCGACGAACGCTGCCGGGGCACCAACCGCCTGATCCGGGAGGGAGCATCGTTAACCGAATGTGCACAAGATGTTACCGACACTCTCTTACCCATGACCCAAACCACACCAAGCCCCAGATCAACCATGTCAGAAGTCGTCGCTGGCCCCTTTGAAGTGGCCGATGACGCCCGTGGCGAGATTATGGAATGTCTCTCGCCGAGCCCGGTTTCGATTGACGAAATCGTCCGACAATGCGATTTGCCCGCCTCCGTCGTCCAACAGATCCTACTGGAGCAGGAACTGGCCGGACATATCCAACGGCAGCCCGGCGGGCTTGTCGCCACGGTCTGATCACCCCATCTGGAGCGATTGGCGCAGTAGAGCACGTGTATGGACGTCGTCGTCGTCGAATCTCCGGCTAAGGCCAAGACTATCAACAAGTATCTCGGCAAGGGATACAAGGTGCTGGCCTCCTATGGCCATGTCCGGGACCTGCCGTCGAAGGACGGCTCGGTCCAGCCGGACGAAGACTTTGCCATGGCCTGGGAGCTCACCGACCGCTCCGACAAGCCGGTCAAGGAGATCGTGGCCGCCCTCAAGGGCGCCGATACCCTTTACCTGGCCACTGACCCCGATCGCGAGGGCGAGGCCATCTCCTGGCATATTGAGGAGATCCTCAAGGAACGGGCCGCCCTCAAGGGCATCGACGTCAAGCGGGTCGTCTTCAACGAAATCACCGCCGATGCCGTACGCGACGCTTTCCGACATCCGCGCGAACTCCACAGCGAACTAATCGAGGCCTATCTCGCGCGCCGCGCTTTGGATTACCTGGTCGGCTTCACCCTGTCGCCGGTCCTCTGGCGCAAGCTGCCCGGCGCCCGTTCGGCAGGCCGCGTGCAATCGGTCGCTTTGCGACTGATCTGCGAGCGCGAAACCGAGATCGAGATCTTCAACCCCCAGGAATACTGGGACGTCGCGGTCGCCATGAAATCGTCCGACGGGGACTCGTTTGTCGCCCGGCTGACTCACCTGAACGGTGATAAGCTCGACAAATTCTCCCTGGGCAGCGAGGCCGATGCCAACGCGGCGAAGGCCGCCATCGACGCCCAGAGTTTCACGATCGGCAAGATCGAGAAGCAGCGGGTCAAACGCCGGCCGCAACCGCCATTTACGACCTCGACCTTGCAGCAGGAAGCCTCGCGCAAACTGCGTTTCAGCGCGACCCAAACCATGCGGGTGGCCCAGCGGCTCTATGAAGGTGTCGATATCGGTGGCGAGACCATAGGCCTCATCACCTATATGCGAACCGACAGCGTCGTCCTCAGCCAAGAGGCCATTCGCAACAGCCGCGAACTGATCTCGGAGGACTTCGGCGGCCGCTATCTCCCGGAGAGCGCCCGCATCTACAAGACCAAGGCCAAGAATGCCCAGGAGGCCCATGAGGCGATCCGGCCGACCGACTTTTTCCGGCGCCCCGCCAGCCTTTCCAGCGTGCTGAAGGAAGACGAAAAGAAACTCTACGATCTGATCTGGCGCCGCACCGTCGCCGCCGAGATGTCTGACGCCGAACTCGACAAGACCGCCGTTGACCTTCCGTCCGCGGATCAACAGATCCGGCTGCGCGCCAACGGCTCGGTCGTCGCCTTTGATGGCTTCCTGAAGCTGTACCGCGAGGACCAGGACGAGACCGGCAACAAGGACACAAAGGACGACGATGACCGTCGCCTGCCGCTGCTGCACGAAGGAGACGCCGCAGACAAACAGTCAATCGACGCGGCCCAGCACTTCACGCAGCCGCCGCCGCGCTACAGCGAAGCGAGCCTCGTACGCCGGCTCGAGGAGCTCGGCATCGGCCGCCCGTCGACCTACGCCTCGATCCTCCAGGTCCTGCAGGACCGCGAGTATGTCGTGCTCGACCGCCGCCGGTTCGTGCCCCAGGACAAGGGCCGCATCGTCACCTCGTTCCTGACGAGCTTTTTCAAGCGGTACGTCGAATACGACTTCACCGCCAAGCTGGAGGAACAGCTTGACGACATCTCCGGCGGCCGCATCGACTGGAAACAGGTTCTGCGCGACTTCTGGGAGGCATTCTCGGCCACCGCCGCCGGCACCAAGGAGCTCCGCACCCGCGCCGTCATCGACGCGCTCGACGCCGAACTGGGCCAGCATTTCTTTCCAGTCCGGGAAGACGGCAGCGAACCACGCTCCTGCCCAAGTTGCGACGACGGCCGCCTTGGCCTGAAAGTCGGGCGCCACGGCCCGTTCATCGGCTGCTCCAACTATCCGGAGTGCAAGTACACCCGCCGTCTGACCGACAACGGCAACGGGGCCGATGACGCGGAAATGGCGGCCGGGCCGAAGGTGCTGGGCGTCGACCCGGCAACCGGCAAAGAAGTCAGCCTGCGAAAAGGGCCCTACGGCACCTACGCCCAACTTGGCGAAGAGGAACTCGACGGCAAGAAGAAGATCAAACCGAAGCGATCCTCGATCCCGCGTGGCGTCGCCGTTGCCGATGTCGATTTCGAGATGGCACTCAAGCTCCTGCAATTGCCAAGGGATATCGGAGCCCATCCCGAAGACGGGGTGATGATGCAGGCGGGCATCGGCCGCTTCGGCCCGTTCGTCAAACACGGCACAACTTATGTCTCGTTGCAGGACCCGATGGAGGTCTTCTCGGTCGGCATCAACCGTGCGGTCACCCTGATCGGCGAGAAGGGCAGCCGGGGTGGACGTCAAGCCGCGAAACCACTCAGGGAAATCGGAGCCCATCCGAAGGATGGCAAACCGGTCAGTCTCTATGCAGGGCGCTACGGTCCTTACGTGAAGCACGGTCGCATCAACGCGTCGCTCACCAAAGGCCAAGAGCCCGAGACGGTGACGCTGGAACAAGCGGTTGAATTGCTCGACGCCCGGGCGGCCAAGGGCGGACGCAAGAAGACGACCACCAAGGCGAAAACCGCCAAACCGAAGAAGGCAGCCGCAAAGAAAACGGCAACCAAGAAGCCTGCAGCAAAGCGCACTACCAAGGCGAAGACCGGAAAAGCGGGGCAAAGCGCGGCCGCCGAGGCGGATTGACCACGCCCTTGGCCCGTTCCCGCGCGCAGCAACTCGGCCTCCCCGACAAACAAACCCTTCTCACCTACATCCGCAGCCGCGAGGACAGCGTGACGCGCCGCGACATCGCGCGCGAGTTCGGCCTGCGCGGCGCGCAACGGGCCGAACTGCGGACACTGCTGCGCGAACTGGAAGATGAGGGCGAAATCGAGCGGGGCGCGAACCGGCGGGTCAGGCTGGCCGGCACCCTTCCATCAGTGACGGTAATCGAGGTCACCGATCAAACGGTCGACGGCGAGCTGCTAGCCCGGCCGAGCCGCTGGTCGGACGATCAGCCGCCACCGGTCATCAACGTCGCCGCACCGCGGCCCGGCCGCGCCCCCGCCGTTGGCGACCGCCTGCTCGCCCGGCTGCGGCGGGAGTCCGACGGCACCTACAGCGCAACCCCAATGAAGCGGCTCGACGGCGCCACCCAGGACTTTGTCGGCCTCTTTCGTCACACGGCCCAAGGCGACCGCGTCATTGCCACCGAGCCCGGCCGCCGCAACGAGTTCCATGTCAGAGAAAGCTTGGTCGACGGACTGGCGAACGACGACCTGGTGCTCGCCCGGGTCTTGCCGGGCCGCCGCATGGGCCTGACCTCGGTCGAGATCCAGCAACGGATCGGCAACGCCAGTGAACCGAAGGCCTTCAGCCTGATCGCCATCCACAACGCTGGTATCCCTCATGAGTTCCCCGCGGCCGCCCTTGCCCAAGCGAAGGGCTGCAAACCGGCTGGCCTGGGGGATCGGACCGACCTGCGGTCGATCCCTCTGGTCACCATCGACGGCGCCGATGCGCGGGACTTCGACGACGCCGTATTTGCCGAACGGGATCCGGCCAGCGAGAGTGGATGGCACATCGTTGTCGCCATTGCCGACGTTGCCCACTACGTACGTACGGACGATGCCTTGGACAGCGAGGCGCGCCGGCGCGGCAACTCCGTGTACTTCCCCGACCGCGTCGTGCCGATGTTGCCGGAGGAACTCTCAAACGGCTTGTGTTCGCTCCGCCCGAACGAGGATCGAGCCTGTCTCGCAGTTCACCTGTGGATCGGCCAACACGGCGGTGTAAAGAAGTTCCAATTCGAACGCGGACTCATGCGGTCCGCGGCCCGGCTCACCTACCAGCAGGTGCAAGCAGCCGATGACGGTCGTCCCGACGATCTGACCGGCCCGCTGCTCGACCCCGTGATCCGCCCGCTCTACGGGGCCTTCGAAGCGCTGCAGACCGCCAGGCACAAGCGCCAGCCTCTCGACCTGGATCTGCCCGAACGGAAGATCAGGCTCGACGAGGCTGGTCATGTCGCTGGCATTGCCCCGGTGTCGCGGCTGGATAGCCACCGACTGATCGAAGAGTTCATGATCACAGCCAACGTCGCGGCGGCACAACTGCTGACCCAGCGCAATCAACCCTGCATGTTCAGGGTCCACGACCGTCCCGACCCGGAACGGATCGACGACCTGCGCACCCTGTTGGACGAGCATGGCTTCTGGGTGCCACGCGGTCACAGCCCCAATCCGAGCCTGTTCAACACGGTCCTGCGTCGGGTGAAGGACACGCCGCGCGCCGAGTTGTTCAGCCAGTTGATCCTGCGCGCGCAAATGCAGGCCACCTACAGCCCCAACAACATCGGTCATTTCGGCCTCGCCCTCGGTCGTTACGCCCATTTCACCTCGCCGATTCGGCGCTACGCCGACCTGCTGGTCCACCGCTCGATCATCCGCACCCTTGATCTCGGTGGCGATGGCTTGCTGCCGGGTGCTGACGAGGATTTTGAGCAGATCGGCGACCACATCTCATCAACCGAACGGCGGGCCGCCGGCGCCGAGCGTGAGGTCTTTGACCGGTACGCGGCCGCGTTCCTCGAAAACCAGGTCGGCACAGTGTTGAGCGGCACCATAAGCGGGGTCAGCCGGGCCGGTCTCTTCGTCCGCCTAGACGAAACCGGGGCGGACGGCCTGCTCCCCATGTCCCTGCTCCCGGGTGACTACTACCGCCACGACCCCAAACGGCACGCGCTGACCGGCGAACGCACCGGCAAGATGTTTCACCTGGGGGAGCCGCTAAGCGTCAGACTGCGAGAGGTCGTCGGGATCGCCGGCCAAATCACCCTGGAACTGGCCGAATCGCCGAGAACGGCCGGCCGCCGCCAGCACCGACGGCGTTAGTTCCGTCTTAACCATGACCCAACCAAGGGCCGATCTCACCGGCGCTTGATTTAGTTATTTCACCGCCTCGGATAATAGTACTAAGAAGAAACACACAATCATCAGAAGGAAGGGCAAGCAACACACATGTATATGTTCTGGCGCTCGTCATCGCGAGCCGCGGCCCTGTTGTTGCTCCCTCTCCTCCTCACCGCGTGTGCACGCTTCCTAAGCTCACCGCCCTACGAATACAGCGTCGGCTACGCCAATGATGTTTTCGAAAGTGGCTTTGAGTTCATCAACCACCGGTACGTCGAACGCCCGGACATGCGTGGCTTTGCTCTGGCCGGACTGGACGGGCTGCGGGAGATCGATCCCGCCATTGAGGCCCGTCCCAATGGTCTCGATATCGATGTCCTTGTCGGTGGCCGCACGGTAGCAACCCTAACCACCCCACAGGATGGCGATCCGTCCGAATGGGCCCGGCTGGTGACCGACGTTGTCGAGGCCGCCCGCTCGGCGTCCCCTTCACTCAACCAGGCAGAAGCAGAAGAGATATTCGAGGTGGTCTACGACCACGCCTTGCGAAAACTGGACGAGTTCTCTCGGTACGCGGGTCTAGACGACGCCATAGACGCCCGCGCAATGCGCGAAGGCTTTGGCGGAATCGGCGTGACGATCCGCATGGAGAAGGATTTCGCCACCATCATCTCTGTCGTGCCCGGAGGCCCGGCCGACGAAGCCGGAATCATGGCCGACGACCGGCTAACGGTTGTGAACAGCTCCCGTATCGCCGGCTGGAGCCAGCGCGATCTTGTCCGGCAACTTCGGGGCCAGTTGAACACCCGGGTCCGGCTCACCCTCGACCGTGCAGCGGGTGGCCCACCTTACAGCGTGATCTTGCAGCGAAAGCGCATCGTCCCACCAACCGTCGAGGCACGGGTCGAAGGCCGCGCTGCGATCATTCGGGTCTCGAGCTTTAACCAAAGCACCGCCGCCAAGGTGCGCGGCGAGGTCACGCGAATTCAAGCGGAGCATGGTTCGACTATCGACGGGTTTGTACTAGATCTGCGCGGCAACCCGGGCGGCCTGTTGGACCAAGCAGTAGAGGTTGCGGACGTATTCCTGCGGGACGGCGATATCGTCAAAACCCGCGGCCGCCATCCCCATAGCCGCCAGGAGTACGGCGCGTCCGGGCTGGACTATGCCTACGGACGGCCGATGATCGTCCTCATCAACGGCGATTCCGCGTCGGCATCCGAAGTGGTCGCCGCGGCATTACAAGACCTGGGGCGTGCGGTGGTGATCGGCTCCAACTCCTACGGCAAGGGCACCGTCCAAACGGTCTACCGGCTGCCCAACAACGGCGAACTGACCCTCACCTGGTCGCGGCTGCATGCGCCGACCGGCTACCGGCTGCACGACCTGGGGGTCCTGCCCAACGTCTGTACGCGCGATGGTGAAGCCACCGCAGCCGCCAACCGGGTGGTGAACGAGTTGCGTGACGGCAGCACCGAGACCCAAGAGGTCTTGACCGACTGGCGCGAAGCCGAGGCAGCCGGCGAGGAGGATCTGGCGATCCTGCGCGGCGCCTGCCCATCGGCCGCCGGCAACCCCGAAACGGACCTCGAAGTGGCCCAAGCAATTCTGGCTGATCTCAGTCTCTACCGGCAGTCCCTGGAGCCACTGGCCCCGTCGGTCGCACGGCGGTAACTCTTGACAACGGAAGGCGCACGGCTAGGTTAGCCGGCCTGCGGAAAACGGGAATATTGAGCCATGGCGAAGCCAGCGACGATCCTGGTCAAGATGACCAGCACAGCGGACACCGGCTACTTTTACGTGGCGAAGCGGAACCCGCGGAAGCGCCCGGAAAAGCTTGAGCTAAAGAAGTTCGACCCGGTCGCCCGGAAGCATGTCCTGTTCAAAGAACAGAAGATGAAGTAGCCGCTAGCGGCTCAGCTTGGCCATCATCGGCCACAACCCTGTTACGACCCGCTTCTTTCGCCCGATAAAGCGCCGCATCTGCTCGACTTAACAAGTCGGTCGCGTGCTCACCTGGTCGGCCCGCAGCCACCCCGATACTGACGGTGACTTCGAGGCTCGTATCGCCCGAGACGAACGGCGTCGATGCAACCGCGCCGCGTAGCCGCTCAGCGACCTTTTGCCCAACATCGAGACCATCGCCCGACAGCACGACGACGAACTCCTCCCCGCCATAACGGGCAACAGTGTCAAAGTCACGCACCGACTCCCGCACCACCGGAACCAGCCCTCGCAGCACGTCGTCGCCGGCCATATGGCCATGGGTGTCGTTGATCTGCTTGAAGTGATCGATATCCAGCATCACCACCGTTATCTCCCGGCCACTGCTCGCCTGATCCTTGAGCTGCGAGTCCAGATGCGTGTCCAGGTAACGCCGGTTGTAGACACCGGTAAGGCCATCCTTCAAAGCGGCGACCAGGCCGTGCTCATAGTCGGCTTTCAGCTTGTCATTGTACTTCTTGCGGCGAACTTGCGTCCGGACACGGGCAATCAGTTCGCTCGGGTCGACCGGCGAGGTGAAATAGTCGTTGATGCCGATCTCGATTGCCTTCTCGATCCGTTCACGATCCTCGGCGTCGGCAATCACCAGGATCGGCACCGACCGGCTGCCATCGGACGTCCGAAGCTGCGCGCAGAGCCGCAGCGGATCGCCGCTACTCAGGCGCAGGCGGACCAGCACCAGATCGAAGGACCGTTTCGTCCCCAGTTCAAGACCCGCGGCGACATCCTCGGCGAGTTGGACCTCGTAGCCCTGGGCTTCCAAAGTATCGCGGATCTTGCCCTTCGACGGACTGTCATCGATGACCAGCACCCGTGCCCCGGTCACCTCACGGACCAGCAGACTGTCGTCAACAACGCCAAGCTGAGCGCCGGTCTGCCGCCGCCGCAGCAATTCGTCGGATGCCATCTTGAGCCGCAGCAGCGACCGAATGCGGGAACGCAATGCCCAGTCGTCGACCGGCTTTGTCAAGAAGTCATCGGCGCCGACCTCAAGTCCCCTGATCTTGTCGCTCTGCTCCGACAGTGCGGTCACCATGACGACAGGGATGTGGGTCAACGCCGGATCCGCCTTCAACCGCTGACAGACCTCAAAACCGTCCATCTCCGGCATCATGATATCGAGCAGAATGAGGTCCGGCTGTTCTGCTTTTGCCCGCTCCAGCGCCTCGGCGCCGTTCTCCGCAGTGATGATCTCGTAGTATTCGACCGAGAGTTTCGCCTCAAGCAGCCGACGATTCACCTCGACATCGTCAACGACAAGGATACGGGCAGGCACGCGGTCGTCCCTATTTCAGGTACGACTGAACAGTCTGGAGAAACTGCGGGACGGAGATAGGTTTGGAGATATAAGCCTCACAGCCGCCACGCCGGATCTTCTCCTCATCGCCTTTCATGGCAAATGCGGTGACGGCGATGACCGGGATCGATCGAAGACTTTCGTCCTCCTTGAGCCACTTGGTGACCTCGAGCCCCGATACTTCCGGCAATTGGATATCCATCAGGATGAGGTCGGGCGTATGCTCGCGCGCGAGCTTCAGGGCCTCCATCCCATCCTTGGTCTGCAGCGTGTCGTAACCCTGCGCCTCGAGGAGGTCGTGGAACAGCTTCATGTTGAGATCGTTGTCCTCAACAATCAGAACTTTCTTCGGCATCTTGACCTGCTTGGTGGACGCGCCTGAGGTACGGCTACGCCTCGGTTTTCCCAACGAGAACGTTACAAAACCGTATCAGCGCGTGGTTAAGGGTTCCTATACTGGCGAAGCCTCACCCTCTCCCCGGATCGGAAAACCGGCGGTTTACACCGCATGAGTGTTAAACAAAGAGAAAAACCCGCAGTGGGGGTCGCACTGGGCAGCGGCGCGGCGCGCGGCTGGGCCCATATTGGCGTCCTGCAGGCCCTCCGCAAACTCGGCGTCGAGCCAAGTATCGTCTGCGGCAGCTCCATCGGCGCTTTGGTCGGCGCCGCCTATGCCGTTGACGCGGACCGGCAGCTCGAACGGCTGGCGCGCGGATTGACCCGCCGCGACCTCATCCGGCTCCTGGATGTGCGATTGTCCGCGGGCGGTCTCCTCGGCGGCGAGAAGCTTATGCGGCTGCTACGGGATCTGCTGGGGGACGCCACGATCGAGCAACTCCCCATCCGGTTCGGAACCACCGCCGCGAACATCCGCACCGGGGAGGAGATCTGGCTGGAGAACGGACCACTGGCAGAGCGTATCCGTGCCGCAATCGCCTTCCCCGGCATCCTGAGCCCGGTGGCCGAGGGCAACGAGCATCTGGTCGACGGCGGCCTCGTCAACCCGGTCCCGGTCTCCCTCTGCCGGGCCTTGGGCGCCGATATCGTGATCGCGGTAAACATCAACAGTAATCGCATCGGCCGGCGATCCGTCCGCAAGGAGAAGCGTGCGAAAGCCCGCAGCGATCTGGTTGAGCGCCTGTCCGCGGACATGCCCGAGCCACTGCGGTCCCAAGCCACCCGGCTCGCCCAGCAACTCTTCGGCGAGCCTGCAAGGAGCATCGAATTCTGGGATGTCCTGGTCAGCGCCCTGAACATCATGCAGGAGGAGCTAACGCGTAGCCGCCTGCGTGAACACATGCCGGACGTACTGATCGAACCAGGCCTGCACCAGATCGGCCTGCTTGAGTTTCATCGGGCCGAGGAGGCGATCGACTGCGGTGAGATAGCGGTTGAGCAGGCCGTTCCGGACCTGGAGGCGCAGGGCATTCGCCCCAACCCACGGCAACAGCCATCAAATCCGAGCGGCACCGATACCACCAATGAGGCGCCGGGCCAGGAGACCACAGCTATAAGCTAACGGCCATGTCGGCCCTCTTCAGACTATCGGCGGCGGCAGCACTTCTACTCCTCGCCGCGTGCAACCCCTTGAGAGTATTCGCGCCAACCCACGAAGACATCCGCGCGGCGGGCTGGGTGTTCCCCAGCGCCGAGCGCAGCCCGACGCTCGCCCGCCGGAACCCGGGCTTTTGCTATCAGACCCTCGCCGCCATCGATTGCTATACCGAACCGGTGCCGGGCCTGAGCAACCAGTTCGTGGCCGACCCGGCCATTCTCTCCCTGCCGGAACCGTATCGGCGGTAGCCCTCGGACTCCGGCTGCGGCAGTATACCGGCCGGAGGAAAGGTTCATGCGTATCGGCATAGATCTCGGCGGCACCAAGATCGAAATCATCGCGCTCGCCGATAATGGCGGCGAGATCCATCGGGAGCGAATCGCCACCCCGAAGGACGATTATGACGGCACCGTCGCCGCCATCGTCGGGCTGGTGCGGCGGGCCGAACGCGAACTCAAGGAACGCGGCACCGTCGGCGTCGGCATCCCGGGTGCGATCTCCCCTGCGACTGGTCTTGTCAAGAACGCCAACTCAACCTGGTTGATCGGCAAGCCGCTCGACAAGGACCTCAGCCACGAGCTGGAACGGGAGGTTCGGGTCCAAAACGACGCCAATTGTTTCGCCGTGTCAGAGGCGGTGGACGGGGCCGGTGCGGATGCCGGTTGTGTCTTCGGCGTCATTGTCGGCACCGGAACCGGCGGCGGCATCGCGATCAACAAGCGCGTCCTGACCGGCCCGAACGCGGTAGCCGGCGAATGGGGCCATATCCCATTGCCATGGATGACGCCTGACGAGTTACCTGGCCCCGACTGCTATTGCGGCAAGAAGGGCTGCATCGAGACATTTCTCTCCGGCCCCGGCATGGCACGGGACCATCAGCGCGCCACCGGCGAGAAGCGAACAGCCGAAGAGATTGTCCAGCGCGCCGAAGCCGGCGACGAGGCCGCCGAACTAACGCTGCAGCGCTACGAGGACCGCCTGGCACGCGGCCTCGCCGCAATCGTCAACGTCCTGGATCCGGACGCGATCGTCCTCGGCGGCGGCATGGGCAACATCCGGCGGCTGTACCGCCAGGTGCCCAAGCTCTGGCAGAAATACGCCTTCTCCGATCATGTCGATACGCCATTGGTGCCACCGGTCCATGGGGACTCGAGCGGCGTCCGCGGCGCCGCCTGGCTCTGGCCCCCAAGCGAACGGCCCTAGCAAGACCGTCAGTGCCGGCGATCTGCCGCGATTGCGCTGCCGAGGCCACCAAGCCGAGCCGGCGCTGTGCGCAGTGTGGATCCCCGCGAATGCTCCGTCATCCGGAGCTACACGATCTGGCAATTGCCCACATCGACTGCGACGCCTTTTACGCCGCGGTTGAGAAACGCGAAGATCCGAGCCTACGGGACCGGCCGGTCATCGTCGGCGGTGGCCAACGTGGCGTCGTGTCCGCCGCCTGCTACCTCGCTCGGATCAAGGGCGTTCATTCGGCCATGCCCATGTTTAAGGCACGGCGGGCCTGCCCTGATGCGGTCGTCATTCCCCCGAACATGCAGAAATACGTCTCGGTCGGCCGAGAGGTCCGCGACATCTTATTGTCGGCAAGCCCCCTGGTCGAACCGCTTTCTATCGACGAAGCGTTCCTCGACCTATCAGGCACCGAGCGTATCCACCATGGCAGCCCAGCGAAGACGCTCATCCACCTCATCCGCCGGATCGAGAACGAGATCGGCGTGACCGCATCGGTTGGCCTAAGCCACAACAAGTTCTTGGCGAAGTTCGCCTCGGACATGGAGAAGCCCCGGGGCTTCAAGGTCATCGGCCGCGCCGAAACCCAAGAGCTGCTTGCAAGCCAACCGGTCAGACGCATCTGGGGTGTCGGCAAGGCACTACACGCACGGCTTCAAGCCGACGGCATCGGCCTGATTGGCGATCTGCTCAGCCACGAAGAGACCGAGCTGATGAAGCGGTACGGCAGCATCGGCCAGCGGCTGTTCCACCTGGCACGCGGCCATGACGTGCGCACCGTCAAACCGAGTTCACGCGCTAAATCAATCTCCAACGAAACGACCTTTGACGATGATGTCAGCGACCCGGATGAGTTGGCCCGCCGCCTCTGGCCGCTGTGTGAGAAGGTTGCCGACCGCCTGAAACACCAACAACTGGCGGGCAGCACCGTTGCGCTCAAGCTGAAGACGTCAGACTTCAAGATCCTGACCAGGAGCCAGACGCTCCCGGCCCCGACCCAGCTAGCCGAAACCATCTACCAGGCGCTGCTGCCGATGCTCCGCAAAGTCGCCGCCGGCCCGCAGTTCCGGCTCATCGGCGCGGGCGTATCCGGTCTCACACCGCCAACCGGTGCCGACCCGATGAACCTGGCTGATCCAGACCTTGAGCAGCGGCGGAAAGTCGAGATAGCCATCGACCAAGTTCGCGAAAAGCTGGGCCCCGGCGCAATCGGCAAGGGCCGGAGTTGGCCGCGCACACCCTAGTCGTTACAGGTCGGCACCGTGCCGGCCTCAATCCGCGACAGATCACCGCCGACCTGAAAGGCGCCATAGTCGAACAGATATCGCCGCACCACCCCATTGTCCTGAAGGTCGGCTGCGAGTTCGAAGTCCGGCTCCGCCGCCTGCCCGGTGTGCGGAAAGAACGCAATTTGCACGGGCCACCATGGGCGGTCGGTGAGCGCATGGAGTCCGACAGCCGCACCGCTATCGGCGCCGTTCGGGCCACCTATAATGAGTGCATTCGCATCAAACGGGCTTTCGTCCGGCCGCGGCCCATCGAAGAACGGCCGGAACAGGCGGTTCTCCCCATTCATGGCGGCATCCAGCAGCAGGCGCAAATGCTCCATCGGAAAGACCGTGTCCGCCGGCAACTCACGTCGCGTGTCGGTTGGAACCGAATAGATCGCCCGTACCGCCTCGCCCACATCGGCCCGACCCGCCTCGCCGCGAAACTCATCGACCACGGTTCCATCCCGGGTCGTTTTTGTGGTGAAGCTGTAAGTCAGTCCGTCAAGCGATTCAAAACTCGAGAAAACGATCTCAGTCGTGATGGACTGGCCTGACGGTTGAACGACGATCAACGCCAGCCGTTGATCGACTGTCCAGCCATCGCATGACTGACTCCAGTCAACCACCAGCCGGCCCGTTGCCTCGGCAACTCCAGAGTCAATGTCCGCCCGGCTCAACCCCAACTCGTAAAAGGCCCTGTGCGGGGCAAGGTCGATCGCCTGAGCCGCCGCCATCGGGACCGGCACCAACAGAGCCGAAACCAGCGCCGCCCGAACAATACTATCCATCAAGGTCACCTGCCCGCGGGTTGCCGCCATAGACGTCCACCGGCATTATGCCGCGCCAGCCGAGGCTAAAGAGAAGGAAAGAAGCAGTGCCTAACAAACCCAAAGTCCTTGTAACTCGGCTACTTCCACCTGAGGTCGAAGCACGCTTGCAGCGTGACTATGACGTGGAGCTAAACCCGACCGATCAGCTTTACGACACTGAGACCTTATTGGCCAAGGCCGAAGGCGCCGACGCGCTGCTCATTCTTCCCTCGGAAAGCATGTCCGCCGAAGTCATCCAGCGTTTGCCGGAGAGCGTGAAGATCGTCGCCACCTTCTCAGTCGGTTTCGAACATATCGATCGGGAAGCCGCCAAGCAGCGCGGCGTCATCTTCAGCAATACGCCAGAGGTGTTGAACGATTGCACCGCCGATATTGCCATGATGCTGCTGCTCGCCACCGCCCGCCGAGGCCACGAGTGCGAAGCCGTCCTCCGCGCTGGCGGCTGGACCGGCATGGCGCCGACCTGGATGCTCGGCACCAAGGTGACCGGTCGGCGCCTCGGCATCGTCGGCATGGGCCGTATCGGTCAAGCGACGGCAAAACGTGCCCGCGGGTTCGATATGGAGATCCACTACCACAACCGGACACGCCTCCCGGCCGACCTCGAGCAGGGCGCCATCTATCACGCCAACGCGAACGAGATGTTGCCGGTTTGCGACTTTCTAAGCATGCACTGCCCGCTTTCAGCCGAAACGAAGCATTGGCTGAACGCCGAACGGATTGCCCGGCTACCTGACGGGGCGATTGTCGTGAACACCGCGCGCGGCCCGGTCATTGACGAAGCAGCGCTGATCGCGGCCCTGCAGTCAGGCAAACTTGGCGGGGCCGGCCTCGATGTTTTTGAACGAGAACCTCAAGTACCGGCCGAACTGATCGCGATGAAGAACGTTTTCCTGATGCCGCACATGGGCAGCGCCACCTTGGAAACACGAAACGCCATGGGATTCAGATGTTGCGATAACATCGATGCTTACTTTGCCGGACAGGAGCCGCCGAACCGAATTACCTAAACCACGCTTCTGCACGAATGGTGAGAAAGCTGTTAAGGCGCGATACTAAGTACGGAATCGTTCGTACGTTTGGCAGTTAACCAGACCCAGTCAGCTTAACCGCGGCATCTGTTCCGGCGACGGGTCCGAACATCACCCACGCGGCATGCGTACTTCTTATTGCAGATATGTGTCTGCAAGATGACTCCCATCATCATTTAGTCACCAACCTGCACTAGCTTCCAGCGAGGTGCTGGCATTGCAGCGAAACAACAAGTCGCTGAAGCACCAAGCCGTGCGGCTTGACTCGGATTGCAAGACAAACCCCTAAAGTTGTAGTGGACACGCTGCACAACCTGCTGCATGTTCCCGCCACTACCAAACATGGAGTGAGTGCATGAGAACACCCGGTCCAGACCACCCCATCAGCATTACCGAACATCCGAGCCGCGTTGAGGTTCGAGCGAACGGTCAAGTTGTCGTGAGCACCACGCGTGCGTTGGCGCTACAAGAGGCGGACTACCCGGTTATGCTCTATCTGCCGCGAGAAGACGCGGACATGCAGTTACTTGAAAGATCGGCAACAACGTCGGTTTGTCCATTCAAGGGCGAAGCCAGTTACTTCAGTCTGGTCGTGAACGGGCAAACAGATAAAGATGTTGTTTGGACATACGAGTCACCGAATCCAGCAGTCGCGGCGATCAAGAACCATCTCGCCTTCTTTCCCAACAAGGTAGAGGTCAGCGGAGCCTGACCGGAAGTCGTGCTAACTCCCGGCAAACAAACAAATAAGTAGCAAGGCGGCGGGCCTCAACCTAGATTTGGGCCATGGCTCAACTCGCACCCCGCGCAGCGTTCATTAGGAAGAGCTGGGCTAGTCTAAGCTGGCCCAGCGTTTTCTCGGCAGTGATCTACCCCGCGCTGGGTTTGTTGGGTCTGGTTATTGCCTTGGGAATAGGACTGGGTTGGCCAAGTCTCGCCATCCGATGGTGGCACCTGCCGATCGCATTGGCGGCCGGAGCGGCAACACTGTTCCTGTGCAATCAGGGCATCGGCCCTCTACATCGCATTTGGCAGCACAAGGCCGGTGAACTGCGGACCATTGCCCAACTCATCGTCGGTTTGAACTGTATCCTGGCCATGCAGGGCAAGATCAAAGACTGGGTCAACTATCACGCCCAGCACCACCGTTTTGCCGACAGACCCGGCGATCCGCACAATCCCGCGGAAGGCAGATTCTGGGCCTGGATCGGCTGGGTTATGTGGCGGGACCCCGCGGACATGCAGCGCCCCATGGTCCGCTGGCTACGCGAGAACCGCGTCATCGCCTTTGCCGACAAGCACCATGTCCTGCTCTCCCTCCTCGTTCACCTGGGAGTACCATTGTGTTGCTACGGAGCTGTGCTGGCCCTAGGCGGTGGAATTGTGCCGGCACTCCTAATCCATGCGACGGTGGTGCTGGCGAGAGGCGTCCATTTTCATGCAACGACGATCGGTGTGAATGTCTGCGGCCACATGCAGGTACCGAAGTGGGTGACCTGGGGCCTAGCGCTTCTCACCGGGGGCGAAGCCTTCCATCGGCATCACCACGCCTACCCGTGCAGCATTCTGCATTTGCCGCGTAAGGGTTTCCTCAACCGGTTGATCGACTACAACGGCACCGTCCTGCTGCTGTTGGGCAAACTGCGGCTTGCCCGGAACTACCGCATCGCGCCCCAATTCGCCTGAAAACCGAGCGGCGCCAACAGCCAAGCGGCTAATCCTGAATCTGTATCTTAGCCCTTGGAGGTTCCCGGCGGCGCCACCAGCCGAAGCTGGAGTTCGCGCAGATGCGCCGGCGACACCTCCGCCGGTGCCCCCATCATCAGATCCTCCGCCCGTTGCGTCATGGGGAACGCAACCACTTCCCGCAGATTGGGCTCATTCGCCAGCAACATGACGATCCGGTCAATGCCCGGCGCCGCCCCGCCATGCGGCGGCGCCCCATATCGCAGAGCATGCAGCATGCCGGAGAACTGGCTTTCCACTTCCTCCGCCGAGTACCCCGCAATCTCAAAGGCTTTGAGCATGATGTCCGGACGATGGTTCCGGATGGCACCCGAACTGAGTTCCACCCCGTTGCAAACGATATCGTATTGGAATGCCTTGATGCTCAACGGGTCCTGAGTCTGCAGCGCTTTCAAACCGCCCTGGGGCATCGAGAACGGATTGTGGCTGAACTCGATCTTGCCGGTCTTCTCATCCAACTCGTACATCGGATAGTCGACAATCCAGCAGAACAGGAACTGTCCCTCATCGACAAGACCAAGGTCTTCACCGATCCTAGTCCGCGCGGCACCGGCCAGCAGCGCCGCGTCATTCGGCTTGTCGCTCGCAAAGAACACGGCATCGCCATCCCCCAGACCGGTTTCCTGCTTGAGCCGGTCAAGCCTTGCCGCGTCCAGGAACTTGGCGATGGGCCCTTTCGCCGCACCGTCTTCAAACACCACATAGCCAAGTCCGGGAGCGCCTTGCTGCCGTGCCCAGTCATTGAGCTTGTCGAACCAGCTCCGCGGCTGAGCGGCCGCCCCGGGCGCGGGGACAGCCCGCACAACCTTGCCCGCCTCGACCCCCTTCGCAAAAATCTTGAAGTCGCTCCCGCGAAACACCTCCGACACATCGGCGATCTCGAGCGGATTGCGGAGGTCCGGTTTGTCGCTCCCATACCTGAGCATCGCTTCGGCGTAGGGTATCCGTCGAAACGGAGCGGGTGAAACCCGCCACGGGGTCTCTTTGTTGAAGCCTGCATATTCTTCGAACACGCCCGCCAACACCGGCTCAATCGACGCAAAAACATCGTCCTGCGTGACAAAGCTCATTTCGAAGTCGAGCTGATAGAACTCACCGGGCGAGCGGTCCGCCCGCGCGTCTTCATCGCGAAAACAGGGCGCGATCTGGAAATACCGGTCGAAGCCCGCCACCATCAACAACTGCTTGAACTGCTGCGGCGCCTGCGGCAGCGCATAGAACCGGCCCGGATGGATGCGGCTGGGCACCAGGTAGTCACGGGCGCCTTCCGGGCTGGATGCCGTGAGGATCGGCGTCTGAAACTCGGTGAAACCGGCCTCGGTCATCCGCCGCCGAATGGACGTGATGACCTGGCTCCGCAGCATGATGTTCCGATGCATCTTGTCCCGACGCAGATCCAGAAACCGGTACCGCAGCCGGATCTCCTCGCCATAGTCCTCGTCGGAGTTGACCTGCAGCGGCAACTGATCGGCGGTCGATTCCACCGCGATCTCCGCGATCTGAACCTCAACCTCACCGGTCGGAATACGCGGGTTAATCGTATCATCGGAACGAAGAACGACCTTGCCGCTTACTGTCAGGACCGACTCAAGCCGTGCCGTCTCGGCGGTCTCGAATAGCGGGCTCGAGGTGTCGATGACCACCTGGGTCACGCCAAAATGGTCGCGTAGATCGAGAAACAGCAGATGCCCATGGTCGCGCTTCCGATGCACCCAGCCGGATAGCCGGACGGTCTCTCCGGCATGTTCAGTGCGGAGATCGTTGCAGGTGTGCGTACGGAAGGGATGCATGGGGACAGCTCAAGTCGCGAAAACTCGGCGGCAAAGGGCATGGTTGCCCAAGCTTGTCAAGACGCCCACCGAGCCGACGAAAAAGGCCCATTGCGAGCGGCCCGCCGCCTTCCGCCCTCCCCGCTTTGTGTGTAGAACCAAAACAAATGACCCTAATAACAGAAAGCGCCGACGTCGCTTCCCTGTGCCGGCGCCTTGCCCGCAGCGAATATGTCACGGTCGACACGGAGTTCATGCGTGAACGCACGTTTTGGCCGAAATTGTGCCTGATCCAGCTGGCCGGCCCGAAGGACGCGGTTGCCATCGACCCCCTGGCCGAGGGCATTGACCTCGACCCGGTCTTGCGGCTCCTGGCGAACAAGCGGGTCCTCAAAGTCATGCACGGCGCCCGGCAGGATATCGAGATATTCTACCACCTGGCAGGCAGCATCCCGGCGCCTCTTTACGACACGCAAATCGCGGCGATGGTTTGCGGCTTCGGCGATCAGGTCGGCTACGAGACGCTAGTGTCGCGACTGACCCCTCACCGGCTCGACAAGACCTCCCGCTTCACCGACTGGTCCGCCCGGCCCCTCACGCCAAAGCAGCTGAATTATGCCCTCGGCGACGTCATCTACCTCCGAGATGCGTACGAAGCGCTCAACGAGCGCGTGGCCGCGACCGACCGGGCTGGATGGCTGGAAGAGGAATTGGCGCTACTGACCGACGTCAACGCCTACAGGATCGATCCGACGGCGGCCTGGCAACGGCTCAAGCCGCGCAGCACCGATCGGCGCTACCTAACTATTCTGCAAGCCGTCGCCGCCTGGCGCGAAGATGAAGCCATGCGGCGGGATGTCCCCCGGAACCGGGTGATCCGCGACGAGGCCCTGACAGAAATCGCCGCCCATCCGCCAACCAAGGCGGCCGCGCTATCCAGAATACGGGGCGTGACCCGAGGATTTGCAGAGGGCCGCTTGGGCAAGTCCCTGCTCGCCGCCATCAATGCTGCGACGGAGCGGCCGCCTGAGGAGGGTCCACAACCGCTGAAGCAGATGAGCCTGCCCAAGGGATTGGCCCCGACGGTGGATTTGCTGCGCGTCTTGCTGAAGCAGCGCTGCGAGGAACACGGCGTGGCGCAGAAACTAGTGGCCAACACCCAAGATTTGGAGCGAGTGGCCGCCGGCGCCAAGGATGTGCCGGCCTTGCAGGGCTGGCGCCGTCAGCTTTTCGGCGAAGACGCCCTGCGCCTGAAGCAGGGCAAGGCGGCCCTTAGCGTCCGTGGCGGCGATGTGCATCTGGTTCCAGTCAACGGCGCCGGCGCAGCAGACCTGCCGGCGATACCGGCAAAACCCAAGCCGCGGAAACGGCGACGGCGCGACGGCGCAAGCGCCGGAGACTGAGCCCCTAGCGACCGTCCCCCCCGGTCGTCCACACCAATCGCGGCGCGCGTTCGTCATCGCGCTGCAACGCGCGTCCACGGCCGGACAGGCTGGGGTTTGTCATAAAATACGCTTGCGCACTGAAGGGCTTTGAATCGTCTGCCGTCGCGACCCGGATGTACTCTCCATCCGGCGCCAACGTCCATGTCTGCGCCGCGTCTTTCAAGTTGGCGACCATGATTTGATCGAGCAACTGCGCGTGGACCGTTTCATTCTCGATCGGTACCAGGAGCTCAACCCGGCGGTCCAAATTGCGTGGCATCCAGTCAGCCGAAGAGATGAACAGCTTCGCGTCCTTCGAAGGCAAGCCGTGCCCCGCCCCGAAGGCGACGATGCGAGCGTGCTCGAGGAACCGTCCGATCAGACTCCGCACACGAATGTGCTCGCTCAACCCGCTGACACCCGGCCTTAGGCAGCAGATGCCGCGAACACAGAGTTCGATCTCAACGCCCGACTGGGAGGCCCGATACAAGGCGTCGATGACCTCGCCATCCACCAGGTTGTTGAGCTTCGCCCAGATCTGGGCCGGACGCCCTTGGCGCTTGTGTTCGATTTCCGCATCGATCAGCCCCACCAACGTCTGCCGGAGGCTGAGCGGTGCGACCGCGACCTTGTTCATCACCTCGGGCCGGGCGTAACCGGTCATGAAGTTGAAGGTCCGCGCCGCGTCCTGGCAAAGCGCCAGATCACAGGTGAAGAAGCTGAGGTCCGTATAAACCTTCGCGGTGATTGGATGGTAATTCCCGGTCCCGAAGTGTGCGTAGGAGGTCAGGCCGCGCCCTTCCCTCCGCACCACCAGGCTGATCTTCGCGTGCGTTTTCAGGTCGATAAAGCCGAAGACGACCTGCACCCCCGCCCGCTCCAGTTTGCGGGCCCAATGGATGTTCGCTTCTTCATCGAACCGCGCTTTGAGCTCGACCATCGCCGTCACCGATTTCCCAGACTCGGCGGCTTCGATCAGCGCATTCATAATCGGCGAGTCGTCCGACGTCCGGTACAGCGTCTGCTTAATCGCGACGACATTTGGGTCGGCCGCTGCCTGACGGATGAACTGGACAACGACGTCAAACGATTCAAACGGATGGTGGACGACGATGTCCTTCGCCTTGATGGCCGCAAAGCAGTTGCCGCCGAAATCGCGTATGCGTTCCGGGAATCGTGCGTCAAACGGTTCGAACAACAGTTCCCGCGGGCCGTTCCTGACGACTTCTTCGACATCAGCAAGACCTAGCTGACCGGGCAGGATGAAGACGTTCTCATCTTCGACCCCGATCTCGTTGGTCACGAACTCCCGCAACTCCGCCGGCATATCAGCGGTGACCGTCAGCCGGATCACGTCGCCCCGCCGCCGCCGCTTCAGCGCGGTCTCGAACACCCGCACGAGATCCTCCGCCTCTTCTGCGATCTCGACCTCACTGTCGCGGATCACCCGAAACGCACCCGCACCCCGCAACTCGAACCCGGGGAACAGCTCTTCCAGATGCAGGGACACCACCTGGTCCAGCCTGATGAAACGTATCTCGTCCCCAGGCAGGCGGACGAAACGGTCAATCTGACCGGGCATCGGCAAGAGGCCGATCATCTCGCGACTGTCGCTCGGCCGCACCAGCTGCATCGCGACGGCTTGCCCAAGATTAGGAATGAACGGAAACGGATGCGCAGGGTCGACCGCCAGCGGCGTCAACACTGGAAAGATCGTGGCGCGGAAATGCTCGCTGAGCCAAACACGCTCAGTTTCCGTTAGCTCATCGGCGCCCAAGACAGCGATACCGGCCGCCCGGAACTCTTGCTTGAGCCCCGCCCAAATCTCGTGCTGATCCGTCAACAAGCGGCGCGCCCGCTCGTTGATCGCCAGCAACTGCTCCTTCGGCGACAGGCCGTCCTGGCTCGGTGTTTTGACGCCTGCATCGTCCTGCGCCATCAGGCCGGCGACCCGGACCATGTAGAATTCATCCAGGTTCGAGGATGAAATCGACAAGAACCGCACCCGCTCCAGCAGCGGATGCCGTTGGTTCAGCGCCTCTTCCAGCACCCGCTCATTGAACGCCAGCCACGACAGCTCCCGGTTGATGAATCGGTTCGGCGTATCCTGACCGAAATCCTCGTCCTTTTCCTTCAACGCGGGATTCTGATCTCTTCCGTCTGGCGGAGACATGCGGGTTATCCTTGCAACAGCGGGCGACCTGCACCGCAATCGCGGACGATACGGCGCTCGTCTACATTTGCGACTTCCAACCCCGACTTTAAAGGTCGGAAGGTCAGGCCCTAGGCGGCCAGCACACTCCGCAGCAGACGAACCGTCACCGCGCGGCGTGATGCCAGGGTGTCGCGGTCGACGGTCTCAACGAGCTGGCGCGCCCCCGCAAACGATCGTTCCATTCGGCTGAGGGCGTAGACGATCAGGTCCGGCTCAACCTCCAGATGCCGATCGCCAAACAGCTTGACCAGCAAGCCCGCAAGCAACGCGTCGTCCGGCTCCTCGATCTGCACGGCATCGACCGCATTAAGACGCGAACGAAGATCCGGCAGCTCGACCTGCCACCGCGCCGGCGGCGTGCGCGCCAGCAGCATCAGATGCCGGCCCTGATCGCGCATCCAATTGTAAAGGTGCAACAGCGGCTCCTCCGCCGCGCGGGGAAGCTGATCTTCACCCAGATCAACGAGCGTGTAGTTGGTGCGGTCCGCCACACCACCGCACAGTTGCTCGGTCGACAGACGCGCCGCGCCGGACACAGCGCGCCACGCCTCGCCCAGATGCGACTTGCCGCTGCTGGCGCTCCCCCAGACACACAATCCGGTTCCGGGCCACACTGGCCAGCTATCGACCCAGGCCACGGCGGCCTGATTGCACGGCGCAACCAAAAAGTCTTCGCGCCCTAGAGCCGGCCGAAAACTCAGGTCGAGGGCAAGTTGCCGGTTAGTCAACTGTCGCCGGCATCATCGCCATCGGTGAACAGACCGCCATGGTACAGCCAGCTGCCGCGATAGCGCTC
Organism: Alphaproteobacteria bacterium; assembly: GCA_028279245.1. GTDB lineage: Bacteria > Pseudomonadota > Alphaproteobacteria > UBA6615 > UBA6615 > JANQOE01. The sequence continues at coordinate 51,751 of JANQOE010000004.1, read as the reverse complement.
CACGACAAACTCAACCAGCACACTCACCACGGCGGCAATCGGCATGGCCAACAGCATGCCCAGCAAGCCCAGCAGGCTGCCACCAGCCAGCAGCGCGAAGATGACCCAGACGGGGTGCAGACCAACCCGTTTTCCCACCAACTTGGGCGTCAGGAAGTTGCCTTCCGCAACCTGCCCGACCACGAAGATTCCGGCGACAATCAGCACCGGCAGCACGCTGTCGAACTGTAGAAGCGCCAGCCCAACCGAGAGAACGAAACCGCCGACCGATCCCAAAAACGGCACAATCGACGCGACTCCGGCAAGGAGGCCGACCGCCAATCCGAACTCGAGCCCGACCAGGCTCAGCGCGGTGGCATAAAACACCCCGAGGATCGATGCGACGATCAGTTGGCCCCGAACAAAACCCGCCAGACGCTCGTCCATCCGGCCCAACAGCAACTTGACAGTCGCCGACTGGTGCCGCGGCAGGAGTTGATCCAGCCGCTCGATCATCGGATCCCAGTCCCGCAGCAGATAAAAGGCCACGATGGGGGTGATGAAGACAAGTGATAGCAGGTTGATAAACGCCAGACCGCTGGTGAATGCGGCACCGATCAGTCTACCGAGCTGCCCCAAGAGCTTGGTCAATTGCTCGCCGGCGGCCTGTCGGACTTGCTCCATCTGTTCGGGTGTCACCCGGTCTTGCAACGCAACGAGCAGGCTCTCGACAAGTCCGCGCAAGGCAGAACCATAGCTCGGCACCCGCTCGATGAAGGAAACGGTCTGCGCCTGCAGGAGCGGCACCACGAGCAACAGCGCCATTACAAACAAGAGAATGGCGCCGACGATGACGGTCAGGGTCGCGAGCGTCCTGGGGAAACGCCACTTCTCAAGCCGGTCGGCAACCGGATCGCACAGATAGGCGATCGCCATCCCCGCCACGAACGGCAGCAATACCGCCCGCAGCGCATAAAGAATGACAATGGCCACAACCAGGCCAACCAGCCAAACCTGCACTTGCCGTGCCGGTGTCATGAGTGGCCGCGCTCTTGTTTAGTTTGTATCAAGCCGCAGCACCCGAACCTGGTCCGTCGCCGCGAGGCCCAGACTCGGCGCGGCCGGCGCCTCCAACGCCAAGTCACGCTGGGCCAAGGAGTCTGACAGCTGATCTTCATCCCCGATAAACGCCAACTCCACCAACGCCGCGTTCCGCCGCATCGATTTGAGTTGGAAGGCTGAGATCACCGGCACGCGCGCCAACCTCGACCGTACGTCGACCCAATCCGCCAGTTCGGCAAGCGCAACCGATACCGTCATGACCTGTTCTTCGCCGAAGCGCAGGAGATTGGCATCGACCCACGCATCCTCGACAGCAGCCGCCGTTTCTTCGGCGGCCCGGACAAACAACGCGGTCAGGGTTTCACCGGTTTGCACCGAGAAATCCAGTAGAACCGGGTCCTGGGTCGTCGTCCCAACGCGCGTCACCGCGACGTCGATGGCCTCACGGCCCGTCAATGTCGGCGTCAAGCTGGCAATCGCCACCAACGCGTCGCGCGCGCCGTAACGCACGGCAATGGCCTGCACATCTTCCACACTACCATTCGCCGCCTGTTCGGCACTGATATCAGCGATATCCGACAGGTCACCGAAGGGCACCAGTATCGGAACCAGCCCATCGGCACGCGGCGGCAGGGAGGTCCAGGCATCGCGCCAAGGGTTCGGTTCATCCCACAGGTTCAGACTTGCGGCGCGCCGCAAAACGGGCAGGACCAAGACCGGCTGACTGGCGGTCTCCGTAAACGAGATGCCCGCCGACCGCAGTTCGCGGCGCACCTCCGCTGGCTTGAAGCGGTAAGTGATCTCAGCCAGATAGCGAACGGCGGATGTCTTTTCGCCGGAAATCTCAAAATCGCGCACCATGAAGGTCGCCCGCCGGTCATCGACCACCGGCAGCCGCTCGTGATCGACCCGGCGTGTCAGTCGCCGAAACAGCCGGTCCAAAGCCGCCGCCTGTCCGTCCGCCAGCGCTTGCTCACGCGCCGCCGCCGCTGTCTCTGCGGTGACGTCCACCGCCACACCAACAACGGTGTAGACCTCGTCACTGCTGGCTGCGGACTGCCCCGCAACCGGCCCGGAAAAGATGAGGCTGACGAACCAAATGGCCGCACTGAAAGAAGCCGCCGCTCTCATACCGACGGATTGCAAACCGTCACCTACCAAGTATTGTCCTCTCGCCATCTGTTTCCGTTGATGGACACAAGTCAAGGGGGTCGCCAATTTCCGCAGCAACCTACAAGGATGCCGGCGTCGACGTGGATGCGGGCAACGCTGTCGTCGACGCGATTCGGCCACTAGTCGACAGCACACACCGTGCTGGCGTGCTCGGTTCGATCGGCGGTTTTGGCGGTCTGTTCGACCTGAAGGCCGCCGGGTATCAGGATCCAATCCTCGTTGCCGCAACCGACGGGGTCGGCACCAAACTTAAGATCGCCGCTGAATTTGGCAGCAACAAGACAATCGGCATCGATCTTGTGGCAATGTGCGTCAACGACTTGGTCGTTCAGGGCGCCGAGCCCCTGTTTTTCCTGGACTACTATGCCACCAGCCGGCTCGAGCCGGCAGTCGCCCGCGACGTCTTGACCGGCATCACTGCCGGTTGCCGGCAAGCAGGATGTGCGTTGATCGGCGGAGAGACCGCCGAAATGCCCGGCCTCTACGCGCCCGGCGAGTATGACCTGGCCGGGTTTGCTGTCGGCGCCGCCGAGCGTGACAAAGTCCTGCCTCGCAACGTGCAGTCCGGCGACATCATCCTGGGATTGGCGAGCGACGGCGCCCACTCAAACGGTTTCTCGCTGATCCGCGGTGTCGTCACAAACCGAGGGCTGAAGCTCACCGACCCCGCCCCGTTTGCCACGACCCAAACCCTGGGGGAAGCCCTGCTCACCCCGACTCGAGTCTATGTGCATGCCTGTCTGGCCGTCACCTCTGAGACCAAGGCATTTGCCCACATCACGGGCGGCGGACTGGTGGAGAATATCGCGCGGGTCATCCCGGCAGGACACCGGGCTGTCGTCGACAAGGGCGCGTGGGTCCAGCCCGCTATCTTTAAATGGCTGGCCGAAGAAGGCGGCGTCGCGCCCGACGAAATGACCCGAACCTTCAACTGCGGAATTGGGATGATTGCCATCGTTGCGCCGGACCACGCCGATCAGGTGACGAAGGCGCTGTCCGAGTGCAGCGAGACCGTCTACCGGATTGGCCAGGTCGTCATCGGTCCAGCGGATGGGCAACGCGTGGAGATCACAGGGATCGACTGTTGACCCTCAGACTGGGCGTCCTCATCTCTGGCCGCGGCAGTAACCTGCAGGCCCTTATCGATGCTTGCGAAGCGCCGGACTATCCGGCTTCGATCGCCCTTGTTGTCTCCAACCGATCAGACGCCGCGGGACTCGACCGAGCCGAACAGGCGGGACTTAAGACAACGGTCGTCGACCATCGCGACTTTGGCGACGCTCAAGCGTTCGCGCGGGAGATAGACACCCGGCTGCGCGAAGCCAACGTCCAACTGGTCTGCCTCGCGGGTTTCATGCGAATTATAGCGAACGAGTTCGTCGACGCCTGGGCCGACCGGCTGATCAACATCCACCCGTCGCTGTTGCCAGCATTCCCCGGCCTCAAGGTGCATGAACGCGCTCTCGCCGCAGGCGTACGCATCAGCGGCTGCACGGTGCACTTCGTCCGCCCCGAGGTCGACAGCGGTCCGATCATTCTGCAGTCGGCAGTCCCGGTCTTGCCGAAAGACACGCCAGACACCCTGGCCGCGCGCATCCTGACGAAGGAGCACCAGTGCTATCCGAACGCGGTCCGATTGATTGCCGAAGGACGGGTGAAAATCGACGGCGATCGGACGGTCATTGACGACGAGAAGGGATACCTAACGGCTGCCGACTGCCCCTAGCCAAGTGAAGGGGCTAGGAATCAAGCAATGGTGGCGCTGGTCAGCCGACGATATCGCCTGCCTCAAAGAAGAATGCGATCTCTTTGGCGGCATTCTCCGGGCTATCGGACCCGTGGACCGAGTTCGCCTCAATGCTTTCGGCAAATTCCTTGCGGATGGTGCCTTCGGCCGCGTCGGCGGGATTGGTCGCGCCCATCACGTCGCGATTGTGCTGCACGGCGTTCTCCCCCTCCAGCACCTGCACGACCACCGGGCCCGAAGTCATGAACGCCACCAGGTCATTGTAGAACGGCCGCTCGCGGTGGACCTCATAGAACCCCTCCGCCTGCTCCTTGGACAGGCGGATCCGGCGCTGCGCCACAATCCGCAGGCCTGCATCCTCAAACCGCGCGTTGATCTTGCCGGTCAGATTCCGGCGCGTCGCGTCCGGTTTGATAATCGATAGGGTTCGCTCGACGGCCATCAGTCAGATCATCCCAAAGCTATGAATGGCCGGGTTATAGGGGCCGTTGGATTGGCTGATCAAGACTCCGCGCCCGATTTCGGACGCGGTACCCCTGGTTACCAAGCGGCCAGGTGCATGGTATCTGACCGCCATGCTCCAGATATCCAGTGTCACCTATCGGATCGGCGACCGGTTGCTGCTAGACCGGGCCACGGTGACGATCCAACGCGCCCAACGGGTCGGCTTGATCGGGCGGAACGGCGCCGGAAAAACGACGCTGTTCCGGCTGGTTTCGGGTGAATTGGAGACAGAGAGCGGCATGATCGGCGTCCCGGCCGGCGATGCCGTGGGGCTGGTGGCCCAGGAGGCACCCGGCGGCGAGACCACCCCGCTGGACACGGTACTGGCCGCCGCAACCGAGCGCGCGGCCCTGCTGGCCGAGGCCGAAACGGCGACGGATCCACAGCGGATTGCCGAGATCCATGAGCGGCTCGCCGGCATCGAAGCCCACGCCGCACCCGCGCGGGCAGCCACCATCCTGAGTGGGCTGGGCTTTGACGAGACCGCTCAGCGGCAGCCCCTGGCTAGCTTCTCCGGCGGGTGGCGCATGCGCGTTGCCCTGGCCGGGGTGCTGTTCGCAGCACCGGATCTCCTGCTGCTCGATGAGCCGACCAACCACCTGGATCTCGAAGCAACGATCTGGCTGACGCGATACCTCGCCGACTATGCCAAGACCCTGATCGTGATCAGCCACGACAGGACCCTGCTCAACGCGGTTGCGAACCGGATACTCCATCTCGACCGCGGCAAGCTCACAGCCTACACGGGCAACTACGATCAGTTTCAGCAGACGCGGCAGCTGCAACAGCGTTTCGCTGCCAAGGCGTTGGAGAAGCAGCTCGCCCAGCGGCGTCACATGCAGGCCTTCGTGGACCGGTTCCGCTACAAGGCATCGAAGGCCCGCCAAGCCCAAAGCCGCCTAAAGGCCATCGAGCGCCTGCCGGCGCTAGAGCCGATCGTCGAAGACGCACCGGTCATATTCGAGTTTCCCGACCCCGACGATCTCGCGCCGCCGTTGATCGCAGCCGATGGCGTGGCCGTCGGCTACAACGGCAACACAGTCCTCCGCCGACTCTCCTTCCGGATCGACATGGATGACCGGATCGCGCTGCTGGGCCGGAACGGCAATGGGAAATCGACCTTGGCGCGCTTGCTCTCCGACCGGCTGTCGCCCATGGGCGGTGCACTGCGGCGGCACCCAAAGCTCTCGGTGGGCTATTTCTCCCAGGACCAGGCCGATGAGCTTCCTTACGGCCACACACCTTTTCAGGTCTTATCCAACTACCTGGAAGACCGGCCGCCCCAATACATCCGCAGACGTCTTGGCGGCTTCGGCTTCAGCGCGGAGCTTGCGGACACCAAGATCGGCAACCTCTCGGGCGGCGAGAAAGCGCGCCTACTCCTGGCGCTGATAACCTATACGGCGCCACAACTGCTGATCCTCGACGAACCCACCAACCACCTGGATGTCGACCGGCGCGACGCGCTGATCCAGGCGCTAAATGCCTACCAAGGCGCGGTCCTACTGATCAGCCATGATCTGCACTTGGTGCAGTGTGTCGCCGACACCTTGTGGCTGGTCGCGGGTGGCGCCTGTCGTCCCTTCGATGGCGATCTCGACGATTATCGCCGCCAGGTCTTGGGCCCGGCCACCGGCAACCGCAGCCGGCGGTCAACGAAGCAGAAACCGGCACCGACGCCAACCGCACCGCTACGTCAGCGCATGCGCGAGACTGAGCAAAAGCTCGAGTCTCTCCAAGCCGCCCAAGCAAAACTGGGTGCGGCGCTAGCCGACCCCTCCATCTACCGGGAACCGCGCGAGCGGGTCGCTGAGTTGCAGCGGCTGCAAGCGCGTGTCCAATCGGAGATTGATGCCGCGGAATCGGCGTGGTTCGCGGCCCATGAAGCACTAGAGAACGCCGAAAGCTAAGCCTCGGCCCTCTTCTCCCAGCCGCCGCGCTCCGTCTGCTGCCAATAGGTCAGCTTGTGCCCATCGTCCTTGAAACCGGACCATTGCTTGCGGGCAAGCGCCACTGCGTTCGGATCATTGCCGTCAAACAGTGTGCACACGAGGTCGTATGTATCCACGCCATCGGCACGCGCGCCGTCCACCAAGAACAGCACCGCGGCCTGGTTTGGGTTTTCCTCGCTGGTGGTGAGCCAGATCGGTTGCCGCGGCCCGCGCCCGTCGCGCTTGCTGCCGTGGGGCAAAAAACCCCGGTCGTTGTAGGTCCAGAGATGCGCGTTCAGCGCCTCCAGCCGTTCTTCGGACCCGGCCATCACCACAGCCCGCCGCCGGTCACGATTGACTGTTCGCTCCAGCATAACCGGCAAGGCGTCCTCAAGGGGACGCCGTGTCAAATGATAGAACCGGATCTCGCTCACTCGTAGTTGTCGCGGACGAACCGGTCGAGCAACTGGACGCCAAAGGCGGTCGAGCCCTTCGCCATCGGCGCCTTGCCCTTCTCGGACCAAGCGACACCGGCGATGTCGAGATGCGCCCAAGGCACGTCGTTGGTGAAGCGTTGCAGGAACTGGGCCGCGGTGATTGAGCCGCCCCACCGCCCCGCACTGATATTGGCCATGTCCGCTGCCGGGCTCTCAAGCTGTTTGTCGTAGGCATCGGCCAACGGCATCCGCCACAGCAACTCGTCAACCGTCTCACCGGCGGCCGCGAGCTGCTTCGCGAGCTTGTCGTCGCTGGCGTACAAGCCGCCATAGACTTGGCCCAATGCAACCATGATAGCACCCGTCAGGGTCGCCAGATCGATCATGAATTGCGGCTTGAACCGATCCTGTGTGTACCAGAGCGCATCAGCCAGAACGAGCCGCCCCTCAGCATCGGTATTGAGCACCTCGATCGTCTGCCCCGACATCGACCGCACGATATCCCCGGGCCGCTGCGCCGTCCCCGACGGCATGTTTTCAACCAACCCCACCACCCCGACGGCGTTGACCTTCGCCTTGCGGCCAGCCAGGGCGTGCATCGCACCAATGACGGCGCCGGCACCGCCCATATCCCATTTCATGTCCTGCATGCCGGCAGATGGCTTGATCGAGATACCGCCGGTATCGAACGTCACGCCTTTGCCGATAAAGGCCAACGGCTGTGCGGACTTCGTACTGCCATTCCACTGCATGACGACGAGCTGCGATTCACGGGCGCTGCCCTGACCCACGCCCAACAACGCGCCCATGCCCAGCGACGCCAGCCGCTTCTCGCCCATAACCTCAACATCGACGCCCAATTCACTGAGCTTCTTACACTCCTTGGCCAGCGTCTCCGGGTAGATGACGTTCCCGGGCTCCGACACAAGGTTGCGCGTGAAATCTACCGCTTCCGCCACCGGCTCGATACTCGAGAAAGCGCGCCGCGCCGCCACAGCCGACTTCATGTGTATCGACAAGTGTTCGAGTGTCGGCTTCTTTTCTTGCGGTTCCTTGGTCAGATACCGGTCGAACCGATAGCGCGCCACCCGCGCGCCATAGCCGATTTCCGCCGCCCGGTCCGCAATCTCCAACTTGCCGCCGGCGATCGCATCGAGCATCAGCGTAAGCTCTGCAAAACCCTCGGCATTTGCCGCACGGGCCAGCGCGCCCCCGGCCTTGCGAAGCGCCATGATATCCAGGCTCTTCGGCGCCCCCATGCCCAACAACAAGATGCTGAGTTTGTCCAGACCGGCCGGGGCAAAGACCCACAGTGTCTGACCTGCCTTCCCGTCGAAGCGGCCGGCTTTGATCGCCCGGCTCAGCGCGCCATCGCTCGACTTATCAAGGCTCTTGGCACTCGACGTTAGCTTGCCGCCCTCGAGGACCATAACCGCCAGTGCCCCCTTGGACGGCAGGCGCGCATCGGCGAAAGCGATCTTCATGCAACACTCCAATGATTAGGTGTCGGGCAGCGTTAGGTTCGTTTAGAACAGCGTCTCACTCAGCGCAAGCTACGCTGTACTGCGGGATTCCACGCCGGTCAGCCGTCTGATAATAACCGATGACGATTGGGGGAAGCACCAGAAGGCCGGCATGAAACGCATCGATCGCTACATCCTCCGCCAACTCTTCATTGCGACAGCATTTCTGACCCTGGTGCTGGCCGGCATCATCACCATCATTCGGTCGCTAAGACTGATCGACTTCGTGGTCAATCGGGGATTGCCGCTGGCAGCGCTGCTGGAACTCACCGCCCTATTGCTTCCCACCTTCATCGCGATCGTTCTGCCACTAGCGCTGTTCGTGGCAGTGCTCTGGGTCTACAGCCGCCTCAACAACGACAGCGAACTGGTCATTCTACGATCCGCCGGGCTGGGACCGCTTAAAATCGCCCGGCCGGCACTCCTCATGGTCCTAGTGGTTATCAGTTTTGCCTACTATGCGAATATGGTCTTGAGCCCAAAGGCCTTCGGCGCCTTCAAGGACCTGCGGTTCATCTATCGAAACTCGTACGGCAGCGTGTTGCTGCAGGAAGGCCGGTTCAACAGTCCAACCGACGGTCTTACCGTTTACGTACGTGAACGGCGCAACGACGGCGCCTTGCTGGGCATCTTCGTCCATGATTCACGCGACCCGTCAAATCCGGTCACATTGTCGGCGGAGCGCGGACTGCTAGAACGTTCCGATACCGGCGCCCGCGTCATCTTGTTCAACGGCAACCGCCAAGAGGTCGAAAAGGACACCGGCCGGTTGCTGCTGCTCTACTTCGATCAAAACTCTGTGGACCTGGAAATTGTCGCCAACGACCCGGGCAGCCGCTGGCGCGAGCCAGAGGAAAGATCTCTCACGGAACTGTTCTGGCCCGCTGACTCAGCCGCGACACAGTCGTACCGAATGGAACTGCTTGTCGAGGGGCATCGGCGCTTGGCAACGCCCCTCACCACACTGGCGTTTGTCCTGATCGCTTTAGCGGCTCTCTTGTCGGGCGAGTTCAAGCGCTCGGGACAAAGCAATCGCATTCTCGTCGCGGTCAGTGCGGTGGTTGGATTGCAGGCAGCTCTCCTAGGGACCACCAGCGCCGCGCGTGAGAACGCCATGTTGATCCCCCTGCTCTATGCGATACCGCTCGCCGGTACACTTGGAGGGCTACAGGTTCTCCTGCACCCTGGCCGCAGGCCCGCCCGCCGCATCGCCAGAGCCTAGCCACATGACGGGATCGCGAACGCTCTTCTTCTACTTCGCACGCCATTATCTGGTGTGGATCGCGGTAACCTACTTCTCGGTCATCGGTATAATCCTTCTTGTAGACACCGTGGAATTGCTGCGCCGTGCCTCCGGCAAAGAAGCAGCCAGTGCTGCAATCGTCCTGCAAATGGCGCTTCTGCGAGCCCCACATTTGGCCCAAGAAGTCACGCCATTTGCAATCCTGTTCGCCGCAATCCTCAGCCTGCTGCGACTAACCAAGAGCAATGAATTGGTCGTGGCACGCGCGTCCGGTTTGTCGGTCTGGCAGTTCCTGACCCCGGCACTGGCAGTTGCGCTGCTCGTCGGCGTGGTTAAGGTCACCGTCCTGAACACCGCCGCCGCCGTCATGCTCGGCAAGTTCGAAACGATCGAAGGTCAGGTCTTAACCGGAACGTCCTCGCTGCTCGCCGTATCGTCTTCCGGCGTGTGGCTGCGAGAGGTCAACGACGACGGCACGGAAGCAGTCATCCACGCCAGCCAGGTCAACCCGGAAGACATGCATTTCAAAGACACCATCGTCTTCTTGTTCGAAGATCGTGACCGTTTCGTCGGGCGCATCGATGCGGAGGATGCCTACCTGCGGCAAGGGAGTTGGGAGTTCCGCAAGGCATGGCTCACCGGACCGGACCGCCCCGGTAGTTTCTTTGAGCGACGCGACCTTGACACATCGCTGACCGCCGAACGCATCCAAGACAGTTTCGCCAGTCCTGAGACAGTGCCCTTTTGGCAACTGCAGCGCTTCATCCGCGCGCTAGAGGCGACCGGGTTTTCGAGTGACGCGCACCGTCTTCGCTGGCACGCGTTGATCGCGGAACCATTGTTGTTGGTCGCCATGGTAATGATCGCAGCGATCTTCTCCCTGCGGCTGACACGCCGCGGCGGTACCGCGCTCCTCATGGCTGCAGGAATAACCACAGGATTCGGCCTCTACATACTGACCAACCTAGTGCATGCTCTTGGTGTGGGCGGCAGCATACCCATCCCGATGGCGGCGTGGGTACCGGCGGGTGTCAGCCTCGCGTTTGGGATATCAGCTCTAATGCACCTTGAGGACGGCTAGGTAGATGGCAGCGACGTGGACCAGGAAGGTCTTCCAAGTTTGCGCAGTCGGGTTTGCATTGCTTGCCGGCCATGCTAACGCCCAAGATGTAACGCTGCCGCAAACCGACGAACCAGTTCTGCTGACGGCCGACGAACTCACCTTCAATGAAGACCTGGACCTTGCGACAGCAAGCGGCAACGTTGAGATCACCCAAGGCGACCGGGTTCTGCTAGCGGACTCGCTAACCTTCAACCAGCGTACAAATGTCGTCTCGGCTTCGGGCGGTGTCGTTCTGATGGAGCCATCCGGCGAGGTCATATTCGCCGAGTTCGTGGAACTAACAGATGACCTGAAGGAAGGATTCATCCGCGAGTTCCGCATGTTGCTGCAAGATGACTCACGACTTGCCGGTGTAAACGCTCAGCGATTTGGTGGGGTCGAGACGCAGCTAAACCGCGCTGTCTATTCGCCTTGCCGCGAATGCGTTGGGCCGCAACAGGTGCCGCTCTGGCGCATCAAGGCGACCCGAGTCATCCATAACCAGGAAACCCGCGACGTCGAATACCGAAACGCGCGGATGGAGATCGCCGGCATCCCAGTCTTTTACACACCCTATTTCCGCCATCCCGATCCGACAGTGAAGCGGCGCTCCGGGTTCCTTACGCCATCGGTGGGGGTATCCAGCGATCTCGGCACGACTCTCAACACCCCGTATTTCTGGGCCGTCACCGACGATAAAGACATTACGTTCGATCCCACATTCACGACCAAGCAGACCGTCCTCGGCATCGCCGAGTACCGACAGGCTTTCGACAAGGGATCGCTGCGCGCCAAAGTCGGAGCGACAGTCGACGATTTCGGTGGCGATGATCAACCGCGCACCTTCACCGACACAGCAGTACGGTTTGACCTCAGCGACGTGTGGCGTGCCGGAGCGGACATCGAACTGACCTCCGACGAGACCTTCCTACGGCAGTACAACATCGACTCGAGCAATAGCCTCACCAGCCGGGCCTTCGCCGAAGGCTTTCGCGGCCGCGACTATGCGCGGGCCGAAGGCCTGTACTTTCAAGGATTGCGGGCAGCGGACGACCAGGATCAGATCCCAATCGTCGCGCCAAAACTCGATTACTTCATATCCAGTGAGCCTGCCGCCAACGGCAGCCAATGGCTGTTCAGTAGCGAGAACTTCGTGCTGACCCGGCCCAGTGGAACGGACAGCCGCCGTCTGTCAGGAACGGGCGCATGGCGACTGCCGTTCATCGATCCGATCGGCGGGTTATTTGAGTTTGAGGCGAGCCTCCAAGCGGACATCTACAGCGTATCTTCGGTCGCCCAAACGGATGGCGACGAATTCTCAGGCGTAACGGGCCGGATTTTTCCGCAAGTCTCACTCGGCTGGCGCTATCCGTTGGTGCGCAGTGGCGCCCGGTTCAGCCAGCTTGTTGAGCCGGTCCTGCAGCTGGTCGCCGCACCCAATGGAGGCAATCCGGAAGAGATACCGAACGAGGACAGCCGGATATTCGAATTTGACGAGACGAACCTGTTCAAGCGAAGCCGGTTCGTTGGCCGGGACCGTGTTGAAGGTGGTCAGCGGGTCGCCTATGGCTTGCGGACTGGATTGTTCCATGTGGGAGGCGCGTCGGCGTCCGCAGCCTTCGGCCAATCGTATCAGTTCCGCAACGATAGTACGTTTCCGGACAACAGCGGCCTAAACGATCACTTCTCCGACTATGTTGGACGTCTCCAGATTACGCCAAACCGCCTTGGGAGCCTCGTCTATAAGACCAGGCTGGACAAAGACAGCTTCGCGTTCCGGCGCAATGAACTCCTGCTTCGGGTCGGCCCGCCAGCCTTGAACCTGACGACCAATTACCTCTTCTTTGACCAGGACGACGAGTTTGCGGACAAGCGCGAGGAGATATCCCTGCGGCTTCGATCCCGCATTACCGACCAATGGTCGGCCTCCTTCGATATTTTGCGTGATCTGAAGCAGGACGATACGCGGACCTGGGGAGCATCGGTCACTTACACCTGCGACTGCCTCATCTTTACGGCGGAATACCGCCGCCGTGCTTTTGAAGACCGGGAGATAACCCCGGCAGACGAGTTCTATGTCCGTGTGGACTTCAAGAACCTTGGAACACTCCAGAACCGCATTTTCTAGACTGTTCGAGGCGGCGCGCTCGCGCTATTGTTACGTCGAAACAATAGGATAGACCGTGACGCTCACACCATGATGAGTTTCCGTTCTCTCGGCCGACTAGTAGTCCTGACAGCCCTTATGGGGGTAATCCCTTGGGTTGCATCCGCGCAAGAGGTGCAGCGCATCGCAGCGGTGGTGAACGACGAGGTCATCTCGATCTACGACCTCTCACAGCGCATCCAACTGGTGCTGTCGTCATCCAACGTGGAACCAACTCAGGAACAGCAACGCCGGATCGCGCCCAACATTCTGCGCCGCCTGATCGACGAGCGCCTGCGCGTCCAGGAAGCCGAGCGGCAAAATGTGCGGGTCACCGATCGGGATATGGAACAGGCCATTGCCCAGTTGGAGCAAAACAACAACATCCCGCCAGGCCAATTCGACCGGTTCATTGCTGAGTCCGGGCTCTCCCGGGGTGCGGTGGAGCAGCAGGTGCGGGCTCAGCTCATCTGGGAAAAGTTTCTCGCCAGACGCGTCCAACCCACGGTGGAGATCGGTGACGAGGAGATCGACACCGTCCTCACCCGTATCTCATCGACCCGCGGACAGCGGGAGACGCGCGTAGCGGAAATCCGCCTCCCCATCGACGACCCTGCCGAGACCGCCGAGATCCGTGAGCTGGCTGAGAATCTCGTGCGGCAGATCCGCGAAGGCGCTTCCTTCGGCCGCGTAGCTAATCAGTTCAGCCAAAGCGCCAGCGCGGCCAGCGGCGGCGACATTGGGTGGATCCAGCCAGGACAACTCGACCCGGAATTAGATGAAATCCTGACGAAACTCAGTCCGGGGCAGCTCGCCGGCCCGATCGAAACCCAAGATGGCTTTCTGATCCTTGCAGTCATCGAAGATCGCATCAGCGCCGGCAGCGACCGCAACGAGATCGAAGTTGCCCTCCGGCAAATCCTGGTACCGCTGGAGTCGGAAGCGAGCGCCAAGCTTGAGGCCACCGAACCAACCCTGGCATCTATAGATGGGTGCCCGGCCTTCGCCGAAACGGCCGCCGAACTTGGTGTTCCACAGCCTGACGAGCCAACGCGCATCCGGATCGGCGACCTGAACGAGCGGTTACGCGATCTGGCGCAAAACCTGCCGGTCGGCCAGACCAGCGAGCCATTGGTGACGCCTGCCGGGGTCCAGCTGGTGATGATCTGCGACCGCGACGACAGCACTGGCCTGCCGCCGCGCGAGACGATCCGCGAAACGTTGGTGCGGGAACGTGTGGATATGCTCTCGCGCCGATACCTCCGAGACCTTCGCCGCGCCGCCATCGTCGACATCCGGATCTGATCCTTGACGCCGTCGGCACGTACCGGTGCCCCGATCGCTCTCACGATGGGCGACCCAGCCGGCATTGGTATCGAGATCGCGATCAAGGCCTGGCAGGCTCGCGACCAACGAACGCCAATGTTCGTCTTGGTTGGTGACAGCGAGGAGGTAGGGCGCCAAGCCGAACACCTGCAACTCGACGTCAGTGTGAGGAAGGTTGATGATCCCATGGGGGCCGAGCGGACTTGGCCACAAGCGCTGCCGGTCATCCACCAGCCGCTTGGCGCGCCGGTCAACTTGGGACGCCCTTCCCCAGACAACGGTCCAGCAGTCGTCGCTTCGATCGACACGGCTCTCGCGCTGACACGGGATGGTCAAACCCGTGCGATGGTGACCAATCCGATCAACAAGAAGGTACTCTACGACACGGGCTTCACGGCGCCGGGTCACACGGAGTACATCGCCCAACTGTGCCGCGTCGACCACCCGGTCATGATGCTCTCCGTCGATGAGCTGCGCGTTGTGCCCATCACAGTCCATGTACCATTGGCGGAAGTCGCCAAGGCTGTTTCCGCCGACACGATTGTTCGTGCAGGGACGACCACCGCAGAGGGGCTACAAAGACAATTCGGGATACGGGCGCCACGCTTGGCGGTGGCTGGTCTCAATCCGCACGCCGGTGAGGCCGGCGCCATCGGCCGCGAGGAGTTTGATGTTATCGCACCCGCCGTGAAAAGGCTGCAAGCGGCTGGGATCGATGCAAGCGGCCCCTACCCCGCCGACTCGTTGTTCCATGCGGCAGCGAGAAAGCGCTATGACGCCGTGATCTGCATGTACCACGACCAGGCACTGATCCCGCTCAAGACCGTCAATTTCGACGAGGGTGTCAATGTGACCCTCGGTCTGCCGATTGTTCGAACCTCGCCCGATCATGGCACCGCCGAGGACATCGCCGGAAAAGGCAAGGCAAATCCGGCAAGTCTCTTGGCGGCACTCAACCTCGCCGCCCGCATGGTCGAGCAGACCCGCCGTGACCCACGGTAGTCCGACGGATCTGCCGCCGCTCCGCGAGGTCATTTCCCGACATGGCCTGAGCGCACGGCGCGGACTGGGTCAACACTTCCTGCTCGATCTCAACCTCACGCGGCGGATTGCGCGAACGCCAGGCGATCTGTCTGGCCGCACCGTTATCGAAATCGGCCCCGGCCCCGGTGGCCTGACCCGCGCCCTACTGGAAACCGACGCGGCCCAGGTCGTGGCGGTCGAGCGAGACAAACGTTGTATTGGCGCGCTGGCCGACCTGATGACCGCGTATCCAGACAGGCTGAAGGTGATCGAAGCCGATGCCCTTGACCAAGACCTTGCTGATCTTGGCCCGCCGCCGCGGCAGATCGTTGCCAACTTGCCCTACAACATCGCGACCCAGTTGCTGCTGAATTGGCTGCAACAGCCAGGCGACGTCGAGAAAATGACTCTCATGTTCCAAACCGAGGTCGCGCAACGGCTTACTGCCAACCCGCACGAAAAGGCCTATGGGCGGCTCTCGGTCCTGACCCAATGGCTCTGCGACGCCAGCCATCTGTTCGATATCTCAGCCCGCGCGTTCACGCCGCCACCGAAGGTCACCTCATCGGTCGTTCGACTGGTCACTCTGTCGAAACCAAGATATCCAGCATCGAGGCCAATGCTGGAGCGCGTGACCGCCGCTGCATTTGGCCAGCGCCGAAAAATGCTGCGCAGCAGCCTTCGTCAACTTGGCGACGTGGAGCAGATCACGAAACGCGCCGGTATCGACGCGACCCAGCGCGCCGAGAACCTGTCCGTCGCAGACTTCTGCCGGCTGGCTGAAGCCGTCGCTACTGCAGCTCCCGCAACCGTTTGACGAAGTTGGCAAGCCCAACCTGTCGGGTCCGCCGCAAACGCTCGGATTTCAGAATTGCCCGCACCCGGGCAACGCTATCCTCAAAGTCTTGATTGATGACGACGAACTGATACTCGGACCAGTGGGTGATTTCGTCGGCAGCCCTGGCCATGCGTTGACCGATCACTTCCTCGCTGTCCTGGGCCCGCGTATGCAGCCGCCGTTCTAATTCAGCCGTCGATGGCGGCAGAATGAACACGCTGACCAGGTCGTCGCGTGCTTTTTCGGCGAGCTGCTGCGTTCCCTGCCAGTCAATGTCGAACAGGACATCGCGTCCGGCAGACAACGCATCCTCGACCGCTGAACGGGGCGTCCCGTAGTAGTGACCGAAGACTTTCGCGTATTCGAGTAACTCTTGCCGGTTCACCATCAGGTTGAACTCGGTCGGATCAACGAAGTAGTAGTCGCGGCCCTCAGTTTCGCCAGGGCGTTTCGGGCGCGTGGTGACCGAAATCGACAGGTTGAGATTGTCTTCAGCGTCGAGCAACGCGCGCGATATGGATGTCTTCCCAGCCCCCGAGGGCGACGAGAGTACCAACATCAAGCCGCGCCGTTGGATTTGCAGACTATTCACCGCGGACGCGCCCTCACTCCAGATTCTGCGCCTGTTCGCGCAGTTGCTCAATCACCGCCTTCAACTCGAGACCGACCCGTGTCAGCGTGACCTCGGCCGATTTGGAACAGAGCGTGTTCGCCTCCCGGTTCAACTCCTGGCACAGAAAGTCCAGTCGTCGGCCGACCGTGCCGCCAGCCTCGATAAGGGTCCGCGCCGCCTCGACATGCGCGTCTAAGCGATCAAGCTCTTCGGTCACGTCCGCCTTGGTTGCCAGCACCGCCAGCTCTTGCACCAGCCGTTCCTCCGAAACTGACGCCTCGCTCTCCAGCAGTTCATTGACCCGCGATCGCAGGCGCTCCTTGAGAAACGGGACTTGCGCCCCTGCCGCCGCCTTCGCGTCAGCGGTTAACGCTCCCATGCGCTCCAACTGGCCGCCGAGCACTTCCGCGAGCCGGCCGCCCTCTTCCAAACGCACGGCGGCGACGCTCTCAAGGGCCTCCCCAAGAGTGGCGAGAACCGCGCCCTCTCGTTCCGGATCGACAAGTGCGCCTTCAGCAACCTCGACCATTCCGCGCAAACCGAGCAGCGCCTCGATCCGGGGCGGATCTTGACTAACACGGGCACCGAGCTGCTGCTGAAGCCCAAGCACATGTTCCAGCAAGGCCTGGTTGACCGTGTAGCTGTCGGTCCCCGGTTGCTTATCCACGGTCAAAACACAGTTGACATTGCCGCGCCTGAACCGGTCCTTGACGGCGGTCCGCGTCGCAGGCTCCAGGCTGTCCAGTCCGGCTGGAAGCCGGACCCTCACCTCAAGCGAGCGGCCGTTAACGCTGCGGACCTCCCAGGCCCAGGCCAACTGCGTGTCCCCGCCGCTGGCGCGCCCAAATGCTGTCATACTGGCGAGAGGCAAGATCTCGCTTCCAGTCCATGATAATCGCAGTAAGCCGGGCTTATAGCTTGGCCGGCGCGGGGAGACCAGCCAGGTTGGCGGCATCTCGGCAGCCTGCGGACCTGCGGCCAGCCGAAGAGTCCGCCGGCTAGGCGGTTTCGGTCAGACTGCGGCCGTAGAGCGCTTCCGGGGACAATGGGTAAGCAGCATTGGCCAAGTTCGCCGGATCGCTCTCAACGTCGCCGGATATCGTCCCGAAACCGGCGCTGGCGGCACCCGTCTTTAGGCTCACCGTACTGACACCCTGCACATAGGACCCCAGCCCAGCATCATCGGCCCGCTTCGCAAAATCCGTCATCATTGGCAGGAGTTCGGCTTCGGCCCGCTGGCTCAGCGAGACATCGGTCCCGACGGTATTGAAACCGGCGTCCGCCAAGTCGGAGAAATCGGACTCCGAGACATGGAAGCGAGCGTAGAGCGAATGCGATGCGCCGCGCACCGCTTCAAGCGCGGTCTTCAGTTTCATGCGCGAACAGCCGGCCGCAATGCCGACGACCTCCAAGAGGACGCGTTCTTGAGCGCTGGCATCAAGGTCTAGATACGAAGCCAGCGCTTTTTCGCGCAGTGACCCATCAAACAGGGTCGACTGATGTATCGGCAGTCCTACCAGCCAATCGGCGGCGGCCGTACCCTCCAATGTCGCACAAACCTGGGCGGCAGTATGCGCGTCAATCGCCGCAGCCTCGGGCGCGGCCATCTCGACCTTATCGGCGGTGAGATCAACGCCACCCATCACCGGGACGCAGATGGCGGCTTGGATCGTCTTGTTATCGATCGTCCAGAGCGGCCGAAACGCGAAGCTGATCGAAGATGGGTCCGCGCCAACGTCGCGCGGCTGCGCCAGCAGGTTGCGCAACCGCGCCTGCGCCACCTTGTCCGGCCACAGATCGACGAAAACGGCTGCCCCAGCCTGCTCGACCAGGAGCCGGGCCGGCAACACCGCCGGGTCGAAGTCCGACCCCAAGAGCCGCTGCGCAAGGTCGAACACCGCGTTGACGGCCCGTTCGACAGGATCATGCTTTCCGTCTTCCGCCAACCGGAGCACCAGCGCTTCGGCGACCCACGCATGTTGGTCCTGTTCCGCCAGTCGTTCGGCGAACGCGCGTTGGGCCAGGCTGTCGATGACGGTCACGACCCGGTCGCGACGACTGCCACATGATTCAAGGATCGGCGCGAAATGCAGCACCACCATGCGCCGAACAAAGCGATCGGAGGAGTGGCCCCCAACCTCACCCAGCAAGATCTCTTCCAGCGACTCTGGGGCAGTCAGTGATGGCGTGTCGTCAACCGAATCCTGGTCGGGTTCGATCCCCGCCAAGCGGCAGAGCAGTTCGCCAATCCATGCGAGTCCTGGCCAGCGCGCCATCACCTGCCCTTAGGCGGTCTCCGCGACGCATGCTTCGACCGTTGCCAGTAGCTCCTTCCGGTCAAATGGCTTCGCGAAGACATGGTTGGCGCCAAGTTGCCGCGCCGCTTCCAGATAGTCCGCCGGACCGATGCGGCCACCGCCGGATATGGCGATAATCGGCAATTTCGGGTTGTCGAGCCGCACCTGCACGATCGTTTCAACACCCTCCTTCTCCGGCATCACGATATCCGTGATGACCAGGTCGAACTTCTTGTCCTTCATCGCCGCGATTCCCTTGGCGCCATTCGATGCCTCGGTCACGCCGTGGCCTGCCTTCTCAAGTGTCTGTCGCAACACCATGCGAACCATGTCTTCGTCGTCGATTATGAGGACCTGTGCCATCAGAAGACTCCTTCAGTAAGCCGCAGCAGCCAGGGGGAACTCCGCTGATGCCTGACCGGCCAGCGGTACGAAGAAATCGAACCGGGTCCCCTTTCCCTTCTCGCTATGCACATCAACCGCGCCGCCAATGCGCGTGATGATCGCGTGCACGACCGCCAAACCCATGCCGGTCCCCTCCCCGACCTCTTTCGTCGTAAAGAAGGGGTCGAAGATCCGGGTCAGCGTATCCTCATCAATGCCGCCACCGTCATCCTCGATCCAAACTCTCAGGTAGCGACCAGCCGGCACCGGTTGATATCGCGTCGCGAACGCGTGTTCGCGAGCTTCGAGAGCCATTCCAAACTCGATCAACCCCTTCGATGGCCCAATCGCGTCGGCGGCATTCCCAATCACATTCAGTATGACCTGGTGCATCTCCGTCCTGTCCGCATGGACGACGGCATGTTCCAGATCTATCGACTCACGCAGTTCGATGGTGGAGGGCAGCGTCGACTGCAGAAGCTGTCTGACCCCATGCCAAACCTCGATGAAGTCGATGTCAGCCGCATCATGTTCTTCTTCCTGCCGACTGAATTGCAGGATCTTCGAGACAAGGTCCTTCGCCCGCTCCCCGGCCTCCAGCACCGCATTCAGGTTTTCCTTCTCCGGTGTTCCATCCTCCAATTCTTCGGCAACCAGCTCGGTCAAACCGATCATCGGCACCAACATGTTGTTGAATTCATGCGAGATGCCACCGGCCATGGTACCGATGGACTCCATTTTCTGGACCTGCCGTAGTTGCGATTCGAGGGCCGCCTTCTCCCGCGCCCGCTGTTGCCGCCGCGTAATGTCACGCAGCAACATCACAAAGCAGCGGCTCTTCCCGAGCTGAAACTCGGTCAGCGTGAACTCGGCGGGAAAGGTTGAGCCATCGTTGCGCCGGGCCGTACCCTCCATCACAACGCTGAGTTCCTCCGAGCACCGGAATGCCGCGGTCAGGGCGGTGATAAGCTCGTCCAGCGATTTGTCTTCGAACAGGGATTCGATCGTCCGGCCCACCAACCGAACCGGCCCGGCACAACCGAACATGGATTCGGCGACCGGGTTCGCGGATTCGATTTCGCCGGTTTCAAAGAAGGTAACGATCGCTTCGCCCGCATTCTGCATCACGGCCAATAGCCGAGATGACTTAGCCTGCAACGCATCCGCCGCACCTTGCAGGTCTCCGTAGGCCTGAAACAGCTCCCGGCTCTTCTCCTCGAGCAGACGCTCGGCATCCTTCCGCGCGCGTTTCTCGCGCTCGAGTCTGCGGGTCAGCAGGCCGTGATCGACATTGGCGCTAGGCATCAAGACTCCACACAGTGGCCAGACATGCGTTTGTGCCGAGGCTGGAGAGGGGTGACGGCATTATGTCTCTATCACGTACGCGATTCAGCGTATCATGGCGGAGATATTATGAAGATTTCAAATATAACAAAGCAAACCAAAATAATGGAAAATGCCAAACTAATCTAAACCCATGTAAATGTTGGAAATTAGACGGAGCAACAATTACCGATCATTTGAGATGTCGGTTATCTGAACGACCGATCAAGCGTGTACAAACGCAACACAACCCGGGAACGAAAACTGCTGGGATGCGTCCTTTTCGATACTCACGCGTCTTGATTGTCAGGAAAGTCTTATCGGAGCTTCAGACATGCGCCTGCAACTCGCCCTGAACGTCAGGAACCTCGACGAAGCGGTTGCCTACTACTCGAAACTCTTCGCCACCGACCCCCACAAACGCCGGCCAGGTTACGCGAATTTCGCAATCGAGGCGCCGCCGCTCAAACTCGTACTGTTCGAGAATCCGGCGACAGCGGAGCGTCTGCATCACCTCGGTGTGGAGATCGCGAACGAACACACGTTGGCGGCAACGGAGGCTCGGTTGGATCGGGAACAGATCCTCGACGAAGTGAGCCGCGCCGATACCTGCTGCCATGCCACACAGGACAAACTCTGGTCGAAGGAACCCCAGGGCCTACGTTGGGAGTGGTACCGGATTACAGATGACCAGCCTGAACACAAGCCGGACAACCCTGCCAGCACCTGCTGCCTCGAAACGAAGACGCCGAGTGCCTGTGGCTGCGCGTGACGGCACCGAGGCGGCCGTTTCCCCTGCCGCCTGGACCGGCTTCGAAAAGGCACTGCGGACCTATCTGCGGCGGCGGGTCGATCCGGCTCACCTAGACGACCTCGTCGGCGACGTCCTGCTCCGTCTAGTCCGGCATCAGGCCAGTCTTGCTGAGGCGGACAATCCAACGGCTTGGTTGCGACGGGTCGCCGCCAATGCGGTCGCCGACTTCTACAGGCGGCGCGGGGCCGAAGATCGGGCCATGGACCAGGCTAGACTCGATTTGGAGATTGCGGCGGCGGAGGCCCCCGAATCCACCGCAGCAGCGGAGATTGCCGCCTGCCTGATCCCGTTCATTCACGACCTGCCCAACCCTTACCGGGACGCCTTGATACTCACGGACATAGGCGGACTCCGCCAAGCGGAGGCGGCGCAACGCTTGGGCATCAGCCACTCCGGTATGAAATCCCGGGTCCAGCGCGCCCGCAGCAAGCTGAAGGCACGCCTCCTACGCTGCTGCGCCGTCCAAACCGACCACCGCGGCGCGGTCGTCGACTATGAACAGCGCGCCGGCGATTGCGGCTCCGGTTGTCAGCCCTCTACCAGAAATAACGTGGTAGCGGCCGCCGGTCCGAAGCCGGAATGTTCACAGCATCTTCGTAACGCCGGCCTCTAAACAACGCGGCAATCTGCCGTTCCGCCATACAATCCGGGCTATACGCTTCGCCCCGGCGGGACGACATTCCCCGGGAGACCATCCAATTCTCCCTCTCGATCTCAAGCACAGATCACCTCTTTCTTTCTTCGGGCTGAGGCTACCCCCAACGATGTGACAGCTCTGCGACAAGCCCGTGACCTTCCCCGGCGCGGGCTGTGGAAACCGGGCACAAGCTCCGGCCAGGCCGCGCGACAGTACAAATGACAAATCCGCTTGTATCAGATAATTTGTCATGCAAATTTGATGACAATGAACCGAACAGCCGAGAGCCTGGAGCGCGATGGCCGTCGCCGCCAGCGCCTGGGCGATTTTCTGTACAAACAAGTACTTAGCCAGATCATGTCGGGCAAGTACGATGTTGGCGCCAGGTTGCCGACAGAAGCAGATCTCGCCACCCGCTTCGACGTCTCACGCCCGGTGGTCAGGGAGGCTCTCGCTCGCCTTCGCGAGGACGGCGTCATAATCTCGCGCCAAGGCTCCGGCAGCTATGTCAGCCGCCGACCAGCCGGCGCCGTGCTCGAATTCACACAGGTCGACAGCATCGCCGACATTCAGCGTTGTTTCGAGTTCCGCTTCGACATAGAGGGCGGAGCGGCAGCGCTCGCCGCCCAACGTTGGACCGACGACACCTTAGAAGAACTGCACAAAGCCCTGGCCAGACTCGACATAGTTACCGAGGATCGAGGGCTCGGCATCGATGCCGACTTCAGCTTTCATGTGGCTGTCGCGCAAGCCACCGGCAATCGTTTCTTTGCCTCGACCCTCGCCTCGCTACAAAGTCACATCACGTTCGGCATGAACCTGACGCGCAATCTGTCGCTGCTCCGCGCCAATGAGCGCCTGGCCGCTGTCCAGGCCGAACACCACGAAATCGTGGAGGCCATCAGGACAAGAAACCCCGATTGGGCGCGAGAAGCGATGCAGGCGCACCTGGCAAACGCCCGGCGGCGCATCTTCGAAGGCACCGACCAAAACATCTGACAAATTGAAGAATACCGAGGAAGAAATGGACAAATTGACAAATAAGGCCGAGGAACAGCTAAAAGTTGTTTCGACAGCGACGCTCACCACCCAACTCTTCAAACGCGGCCTTCGCAACGTGTTCATGCAAGGCGTCCGCCGCGTCAGTACAAACGCCCCCGCCTTAGTCGGCCCGGCATATACCCTCCGCAACATTCCGGCACGCGAGGATTTGGACCATCTCGGCGTATTCGAAGGTCGCAGCCATCCCCAGCGCCGCGCCATTGAAGAGGTGCCGCCCGGTCATGTGTTGGTAATGGACTGCCGCGGCGAAACCAGCGTCGCCTCCGGCGGCGGCATCCTGATGCTCCGGGCTCAGGTCCGCGGCGCCGCCGGCGTGGTCAGCGACGGCGGCCTACGCGATACGCCCGAAATCGCCCAGATGAACTGGCCGGTCTACGCCGCCGGACCGTCCGCCCCGACCAACCTGATCAAGCACAGCGCGCTGGACCTGAACGTGCCGATCGGCTGCGGCGGCGTGCCGGTGTATCCCGGTGACATCATCCACGGCGACGCCGAGGGCGTCGTGGTCATCCCGCAAGAGATCGCCAACGAGGTTGCCGCCGATGCCTGGGAGCAGGAGCGCTTCGAGCGGTTCGTCGTCCGCGAGGTCAAGGCCGGCAAGTCGATCTTCGGCACCTACCCGCCCGACGACGACACCCGTGCCCGGTACCAGGAATGGCTCAAGGAAGGAGAGCCCGCCTAGCCGAGCTTTACCGGTGCAACTCCGCGCAGTTCCGTCAAGCCGACCGACTGCCCTATAAGCGTTCGTCATGCGCGAACCAAGATCAGTGCTCATCACCGGCGCGTCCAGCGGCATTGGCGCGGCCCTCGCCAAGGCCTACGCGAAGCCTGGTCGCAGGCTAGCTCTCGGCGGGCGTAATACGGAACGGCTGAACAGCGTTGCCGCAACATGCCGGGCCGAAGGTGCGACTGTCCGCAAAACCTCGCTCGACGTCACAGACGACACAGCGATGACCGCCTGGATTGCTGAGGCAGATGCCGACCTGGTCATCGCCAATGCGGGCGTCTCGGCCGGGACCGGCGGACTGGGCGAAGGCCCCGGCCAGGCAAATCGGATCTTTGATATCAACCTGACCGGCGTCCTCAACACCGTCCACCCGGCTATCGATGCGCTGTTGCAACGCCCAAGGCCAGCGGATGGGAAACCGCGCGGCCAAATCGCGCTGATGTCCAGCATTGCTGCGTTTCGCGGCTTCGCTGGCGCCCCCGCCTACTGCGCCAGCAAGGCGGCGGTCCGTTCCTATGGTGAGGCGTTGCGGAACGCCTACGCAGCCGACGGCATCCACATCAATGTAATCTGCCCAGGCTTCGTCCGTTCGCCGATGACGGACGAGAACAAGTTCGCCATGCCCATGCTGATGGATGCCGACAAGGCCGCGCGCATCATCAAGAAGGGACTGGCCAACAACCGCAGCCGAATCGCCTTCCCCGGCCCCATGTATGCACTGGTCTGGCTGCTCCAGGCATTACCACCGTCCCTCACCGACCGCCTGATCCAGCAGCTCCCGGAAAAAGAGAGCGCCTCGCCAGGCTAGATGCGGCCCCCATGGGTGGAAACGGTTTTGACCAGGGACGAATCATCCTCCCCCCAATAGTTGCCAGCAGCCTCCGCGTACCAGCGGTGCGCCACGTCACCGATCGTCATGTCCTGGCCCGTGTCCTTCGCCATTGCCATGCAGTACCGGGCATCCTTCTCGCGCAGGCCGACTGAAAGCCCCGATGAGTCCGGGGCGCGCCCCTCCACCATCGGGGCCACCAACCGTTTCACATGGGGACTCGCGCAGGGACCGCTCTCCACCGCGGCAATCAGCGTCTTCTTATCGAGCCCAACCTTGTTCGCAAGCGCCACCGCCTCGGCAAGGGACGAGGCGTGCACTGCGCCAAGCAGGTTATTGATCAGCTTGAACGCCGTGCCCGTACCGACTGCGCCGAAATACAAAATAGACGACGCCAGCACCTCGAGCAGCGGCCGAGCCCGCGCCAAATCCGGTTCGTTTGCCCCGACCAGTAGGATCAGCGAGCCATTGGCCGCCGCGGTCGGCGGGCCGTTCACCGGGCAATCGATATAGGCAAGACCACGTTCGACCGCGCTCTGCGACAAACGACGCACATGGCCGTGCGAGATGGTTGAGCACTCGATAGCCAACGCGCCGCTGCTCACCGTCGCCAGCACGCCGTCATCCGCACGCCAGACACGCCACGACGCTTGGTCGTCGGCAACCATCGAAATGATGGCATCGGCATCGCGTGCAGCATCCGCCGGCGTCGCCGCGGCGCGCGCGCCAGCCTCCACCAGCGGTCCAGCTTTTTCGGCGGTCCGATTCCACACGGCAACGTCGTGGCCCGCATCAACCAGACACCCGGCCATGCCGCTGCCCATCTTTCCGAGGCCCAGGAACGCGATCTTACTCATGACTTCCCTCCCGTTCGGCGCACTCCACTACCATATCTGGCCGCCGCAGATGCGTGCTGACCAAGATCAGTTACCGGCGTTGTTCCGCTGAACGCGGCGCCAGCGGGCCACGTTGCGATTGTGCTCGTCGAGCGTCTTGGCAAAGGCGTGCCCGCCGGTTCCATCCGCCACGAAGTAAAGCTCATCTGTCGGCGCCGGATTCAGCACCGCCTCAATACTCGCCCGTCCGGGGTTCGCAATCGGACCCGGCGGCAGCCGGTCAATCACGTAGGTGTTATAGGCATGCTCGACCTTCAGGTCATTGCGCGTCAGTGGACGCCCCAACGGACCATTGCCATCGGTGAGGCCGTAAACCACTGTCGGGTCGGATTGCAGCCGCATGCCGCGGCGCAATCGGTTCACGAACACACCCGCGACCCGCGCCCGTTCGCCGGCCACCCCCGTCTCCTTTTCGACAATCGAAGCCAGAACCAGCGCCTCGTGGCGGCTATCGATAGGCAGATCGTCGGCCCGCTGCTCCCACAGCTCGGCAACCGTCGTGTCCATGGCCTCCCCCATCCGCACGACCAAGTCGGCGCGCGTATCGCCCAGGGAGTAGTGATACGTCTCCGGCAACAGCGATCCCTCCTCAACGGCAGGATCGACATCTCCTGCCAAACCCGCGGCACCGTCCACCAGGTCCAGCACCTCCGCGACAGTGAGCCCTTCGGGAATGGTGAGCCGCCGCACCACCGTCTCACCGGTCTGTAGGATCTCGGCAGCCGCCTGTGCACTCACCCCGGCCGGAAAAGCGAACTCCCCTGCGCGCAATGGGAGGCTACGCCCGAACACACGAACCCCGATACTGAAGAAGTCGGCGTCATCGACAATGCCGGCATCTTCCAGCAGCACGCCGATCCCAGCGGTCGCCGTCCCACGGGGCACCACCAGCACCGTGTCAGCAACAGAAGGCCCGTCGCGGTTGTAGCGATCGAAAAGATAGAGCGTGGCGCCGCCGCCCAAGGTCACCGCAACAACTACGAGTGCCACAAGGCGCGACAAAAACTTGCCGAGCGAACTGCCACGCACAGCAGTCGTTTGTTCGGAATCCGATTCCTTCGATGGCTCGGTCTCGGGCGCGGGTGGACTGCTTGGCTCCCCCGCCATCGGCCTACGGCGCCGCAGCCAGTACCAGCGAAGCGTTGGTCCCCCCGAAACCAAACGAGTTGCTGACCGCATACTTCACCGACCGCTCTTTCGCGGCATGCGGCACGAGGTCGATGTCACAGCCCTCGTCGGGCTCATCGAGATTTAGCGTTGGCGGCACAATGCCGTTGTTTATGGCCAGAACGGTGTAGATCGCCTCCACACTGCCGGCCGCACCCAGCAAGTGCCCGATCGCCGACTTGGTTGACGACATACTCAGCTTGTAGGAGTGATCCCCAAACAGCCGTTTGACGGCATTGAGCTCGATCTCGTCCCCCAACGGGGTCGAGGTCCCATGGGCGTTGATGTAGTCGACGTCGTCCGGCGCGAGCTCGGCCCGTTTGAGCGCCGCTTTCATCGCCCGGAACCCGCCATCGCCATCTTCGCTCGGCGCGGTTACGTGATAGGCATCACCCGATAGTCCGTAACCGACAACTTCGGCGTAGATCTTCGCACCGCGCGTCTTCGCGTGCTCATACTCCTCAAGCACAACAATGCCGGCACCCTCGCCCATGATGAAGCCGTCGCGTGCCTTGTCCCACGGCCGCGATGCCTTTATCGGCTCGTCATTGAAATGTGTCGAGAGGGCCCGGGCCGAGGCAAACCCGGCGATACCCAATCGGCAAACGGCAGCCTCCGCCCCGCCGGCAATCATCACGTCAGCATCGTCCAGCATGATCAGCCGGGCCGCATCGCCGATCGCGTGTGCACCGGTCGAACACGCAGTTACGACCGCATGGTTGGGCCCCTTAAACCCGAACTGAATCGAGACGTGCCCGGAAACGAGATTGATCAGCGCCGAGGGTATAAAGAAGGGCCCCAGTTTACGCGGCCCCTTATCGTGAATCAGCACCGACCCGTCATAGATGGTCTGCAGCCCGCCGATGCCGGACCCGATCATCACACCGGTTCTGGTACGGGCCTCTTCGTCGGACGGTTCCCAGCCGGAATCCTGAACGGCCATCGTAGCAGCCGCGACGCCATAGACGATAAACGGATCCATGCGACGCCTAACCCGGGGCGAGACCCAGTCGTCGGCATTGAATCCGCCATTTTCGGTTTCACCTTGCGGCACCATGCCCGCAATCTTGCAGGGCAGATCCGACACATCGAAGGATTGGATGCCGCGAATACCGGACTCGCCCTCGATCAGCCGATTCCAGTTCGTATCGGTGCCGACCCCAAGCGGTGTGACCAGCCCCAACCCTGTGACGACAACCCGCCGTTGGCCGTTATTCATGGGCACAGCGGAACCAGATCAAGATCCGGCATTGCGTCAGGCGGCTGTATGCTCCTGAAGGAACTTTGTTGCATCACCCACCGTCTGGATCTTCTCGGCCGCATCGTCAGGGATCTCGCAGCCGAACTCTTCTTCGAACGCCATTACGAGTTCAACCGTATCGAGGCTGTCGGCACCCAGATCATCGATGAAGCTTGCATTCTCGGCGACTTTCGACTCGTCGACGCCCAGATGCTCGACGACAATCTTCTTAACGCGCTCGGCGATATCGTCGCTCATGTTGTGCTGTACTCCAAGTTCATTACGAACACGCGATCCCGCTGCCGAGACGGCCGGCAGCGCCGCGTCCTAACTCATTGGACCGGGCTGCGGGTCGGTGGATTTTCGAAGGCGCGGCTTACCGGTGTTCGCACGGCGCGTCAAGCGGCGACGCCCATGAACGGCCCTGTCCGACACCCCAACCGGTTCCAAGGGAACGTTATCGCCGCAGACCGGCCATCCGATCGGAACGCTCCGGCTGATGTCAAAGTTGGGACAGTGGCGAGGTCTTCAACCGGCACGAAAGCACGGGCGCGGGCAATCCCAGCCACCGCCTCCCTTTCCATCGGATTGCTTTTCAACTATTCATGAAATAATGAAAGACGATCAAGCGATCGAAGCACTCGGCGCTCTGGCTCATCGCAGCCGGCTTCAGATCTTCCGCCTCCTGGTCCGGGAGGCGCCAAACGGACTAGCAGCTGGGGAAATTGCCGCTTCGGTCGGCGTTTCGCCATCGAACCTGTCATTTCACTTGAGCGCCCTGGAGCAGGCCGGTCTCTGTAGAGCCAGACGCGACAAACAGCGGATCATCTACAGCCTCGACCTGGGCGCGACGCGGGACCTCTTGGGATTTCTAACGGAAGACTGCTGCCAAGGCCGGCCCAGTATCTGCGGCGACCTCTTCCAAAAACCGACATGCGGCGGGCGGGAGAAGGCAAGTGTCTAACAACGACCTCACCAGGCGGCTGGCGGCGGAGGCTCTGGGGACTGCCTTCCTTCTGGCCACGGTCGTCGGTTCAGGAATCATGGGGGAGCGGCTGGCCGATGGAAACGTCGCGATCGCACTGCTCGGCAACACCATCCCGACAGGGGCAATCCTGGTCGTTCTGATCATGGTCTTCGGCCCATTGTCGGGCGCTCACTTCAATCCGGCGGTGACCATCGTCTTTGCCACCCGCCGCGAGATCTCCGGCAGCGACGCGGCAGCCTACATCGCCGCGCAGATCGTCGGCGGTGTCGCCGGTGTGATCATGGCGCACCTGATGTTCGAGGAGGCGGTATTTCAACTCTCCACCAACACCCGCGCCGGCCCCGCCCAATGGTTCTCAGAAGTCGTCGCCACCTTCGGGTTGGTGGCCGCCATCCTGGGAACACTGCGGTGGCGGCAAGAGGCCGTGCCCTTCGCGGTCGGCCTCTATATCACCGCCGCCTACTGGTTCACTGCGTCCACATCCTTTGCCAACCCGGCTGTGACGATCGCCCGGAGCCTCACCGACACATTCTCCGGCATTGCCCCAGCAGATGCCCCACCATTCATCGCTGCCCAGGTGGTCGGAGCGCTGCTCGCTGCGGCGACCTTTGCTTGGCTATTGGGCGGGCGACCGGTGACAGCCGAAGCCGAGGGGGCCGCAGCCGACTAGTCATATAAGGGACAAGACGCAAAGGACCCGCAAGCCGCGCAGAGCTACGGTTAAGAACACTTTTACCTTACCGCAGTATTCAGGTGAAATCGGCACGATCCCGGGTTTAGACATGGCGTTCAGCCCCGACCAACTTAGCGGTTCGGCTTTAGAGCTGTACGATTACTGGAACCGCAAAAGCGGCAGCCGCAGGATGCCGGACCGAAACGATATCGACCCGACAGAGATCCCGCATCTCCTCAGTTCACTCACGATCCTCGACGTCGAAGACCATAATGGCGACCCCCGATTCAGGCATCGGCTTATCGGGACGGCGGTCGTTTCCTTTCTGGGACGCGATTGCACCGGCACACTGGTTGGGAACAATTTCGGTGGCAGCGATTTTGAGGCGCACATACATGAGATCCTGCTAAAGGTCGTCGAAGACAAGGAACCGCTTCTCGACCAAGTCGAAAGACCCTGGTCGACAGTCAACACTTACAATCGGCTTATCCTGCCACTCTCGTCCGATGGTGAGACGGTCGACAAATTCCTGCTCCATATCGCCGTCGACTTCGGCGAAATCAGGAAAACGACGTATCAGGAGGCGGTCGAGCAGGAGGGCTAAGCCGACTTCGGTACCCGGATGCGCCACGTCCCACAATCGTCGGAAGAACTGGGCCAATCCCCACTATTCTGATGCGACGATAGCCCGCCAAACAGGCGTGCAAGGCAGGCTCTAACGGGAGATTGACCCCCGAGCCCCGGACCGGGACTTTGCGCCCGTGAGTACAAACTTCGATAGAGTTGCGTCGATCTACGATGCAACCCGCGGTCTGCCACCGGACATCACTGATCAGGTTGCCGACGGCCTAATTGCGGTCTCCAACGCTTCCCCGGATGGCCTGTTCTTTGAAGCGGGGATCGGCACCGGCCGGATCGCCCTGCCAATCGCATCGCGCGGCTTCGAATACATCGGCGTCGATGTTTCGGCCCGCATGCTGGCCGAGTTGCGTGCCAAGAACAGCGACGACGCACCGGTCATCGGGATGCCCGGTGACATGACAAGGCTACCCTTCGCCAATGCCTCTTTTGACGTGGCGCTAACCTGTCATGTCTTGCATCTGGTCGAGGATTGGCGCGCCGCGCTTGACGAGATCCGGCGGATTTTGAAGCGCGGTGGCACCTATCTTTACTGCGAAGGCGGCGGCAGCCGCTGGAAGTCACCCGTCTACGAAGCATGGTCGGCGATCGCCGAACGCCACGAGGTTACGGTGCAACGGCGGCACGCCAAGCGCGCCTCCGAAGTATTGGCTTACCTGCGTGAACACGACGCCAAGATCAGCATTCAGGTTCTGGCCGAGTGGAACAGTGACATCAGCGTGGACGAAATGGTGCAGCGAATAGCGACCCGCACCTACAGCAGCCATTGGAACATCCCAGACGATCTGTTCGAAACGATGGTCGCCGAGCTACGTGAGTGGGCGGCAGAGAACACCAAACCGGGTGCCATTCTGCAGCACGAGAACAGTTTCACGGTCACGTGCGCCCGGCTGTAGCATCGTATCCCCATTGAATCGGGCTGTGAACACCACCAGCTAACGCCAGCTATCACAACACAAACAACGGAGGCCAAGGTGTTGGACGGATTGGCGGCAGCCCGTGTGTTTGTCACCAACCTCGACAGATCGGCGACCTTCTATCGGGACGTACTAGGGCTGTCGGCCATATTCACCAGCGAGACGGCCGCCATGTTTGAGACAGGCCAAACCAAGCTGATCATCGAACTTGCCGATCCGAACGATCCCGAGGAAGCTACATATGTCGGACGCTTCTGCGGATTATCCTTTGAAGTTGCTGATATGCAGTCCGTCTACGACTCCTTACGCGGCCGGGGTGTGAAGTTTGACGGTCCACCCGAAACACAGGAGTGGGGTGGCATTCTGGCCCATCTCCATGATCCGGACGGCAACGTCCTCAGCCTAGTTGCGAACCCGCCAGCTTGATCAACTGCGCCCGCGGCACTTTCGCAAAGATGATGGCGCAGATTCGAGGTTAGTCGCCGCCGACTAGGGCCATCTCATCGGCCCGGACCTTGCGATGACGATTGACGACCATTCGATCATGCAGGGTCCGGATCGCCTCACTGCCCGTGGTCTTAAACAGCGCCGGGACCAAACCGTGTAGCAAGCACGCCATTCCGGCTAGCAGCATCTTGCTGCCGAAAGAAAACGCCATGCCCATGTGCTCGGTGTACGTCTCACCAACGGTCGCTGGATGATCCAAAAAGATCTCCTGGAAACGGCGCATCTGAAACCTTCAAGCATTCGTTGACTTTAAGGGATTTTATGCTATTTGAATTAGAAATTGTTCCCAAATATGCACCGAAAAAGGACAGATCATGGGAAAAAATACCAAGAACAGCACCGACATCGATGGAATCGATGCAAAAATACTAGCCGAACTCCAACGGGATGCGGCCCAGCCTGTGAGCGAGATCGCCGGAAAAGTAGGGCTCTCGACCAATCCATGTTGGCGGCGGATCAAACGAATGCAGGACGAAGGCATCATCCGCCAGCGGGTGGCAATCCTCGATCCGGCCAGTATGGGCCTGGGCATCACGGTGTTCGTCAGTATTCGAACCAGCCAGCACAACAAGGAATGGTTCGAAGCACTCTCCGCCGGGGTCAGCAACATGCCTGAGGTAGTCGAGTTCCACCGGATGAGTGGGGAGATCGACTACCTGCTCAAGATCCTGGTCGCCGACCTTGCGGAGTTCGATGCCGTCTACAAGCGCCTTATCGAAGTTGCGCCGCTGTTTGACGTGAGTTCAAGCTTCTCGCTCGAACAAATAAAGTACACCACGGCCGTTCCGATGCCGGATATCGCCTGAAGATCCTTGACCTGTCGCAAAGACGGCAGCCCCAGCGACAGGTTGACTCCGTATGAACGGAGTAGCGAATGAACGTCAAAGTTGCGGATCTGATGGCAAAGCGGGTCATCACCGCCCAACCCCATCACACCGTCGAACACGTCCAACAGTTGTTCACCAAAAACCGCATCCACGCGGTGCCGGTTGTCGGCTCAGCCGGCGAACCGGTGGGCATCGTCACCACGGCCGATCTGGTGAACGGCGTCAAAGCCAGCACGCCCATCAAGTACGTCATGACCGAAGAGGTCCGAAAGGTCCCGGCTTATAACGACGCCAACGTGGCCGCGCGCATCATGCGGCGAAACCGCATTCACCACGTGGTCGTCACCCACGAGAAGGTCGTCGTCGGCATCATCAGCTCAATGGATCTGCTGAAGCTGGTGGAGGGACATAGCTTTGTGGCCAAAGAGGCGACGAACAACTCGAAGCGCTAGCGCCTAGGCGGCCTCGTCGCCGCCGCCCCGTGGGAACCGAGTCCGAATGTACTCGGCAAAGCACCGGCACACATCGACCCAGGTGAAGATGCCGGCAAGGCGGCCTTGCCGCGTCACGATAGCCGACCCGATATGCCGCCCTGCCATCGCTGACAGCACATTCTCGATCGGCTCGTTGAGATCGACCAGATAGGGGTTGGCGACCAACACGTCCGACACGGCAGCAGTATCCTTGCCCTCGGCCCGCGCCGCAATGATGTCGCGGTGGCTGACCACCCCAACGATCGTGTGGTTTTCGGTGACCGGTAGGTGATGCACCGAATGGTCTTCCATAAGACGCATCGCTTGTCCGAGTGACGCCGCCGGCGCCACCGAGTGGGGAAACGGCGTCATTGCGGACTTGATTGTTGGTAGAGATGACACGGGGCTAGGGTTCACATAGTGGATTATGAGGGCCGAGCGGCTTTGGACAGCCGACTTGATGACCAACAAAACACCATAGCCCAGATTGACCGGCCAGGCGAGGCAAAGGCGTCGGTACCGCGAGGCCAATCGCTGAACTGTCGCGCTTGATACTCGCCATCGTCTACATGGTTGCACGACGGTTGCGCCCTGAACCGACATGACCACCGGCCGGCTCGAGGTGCTACCTCATCCGGGCCCACCGGTTCGAAAGATGCGCCAAACACCTGCCCGGACGATGTTTTGACGCGTTCCGGCCAAGGTGAAAACTTCGGCCGATCAACGTCATCCCGGAGCCACCAATGAAGCTTGGAATATCAGCCGCCGCCCTCATCATCGTGTCAGCGGCATAAGCTCAGGCACAGTTTCAAGCTCTCGAGAACGAGATCGGCGCACCCGAAGTCTCGTATTGCGCTGACATGACGATGCGGAGCTTGGACAGCCCCGACGTCATCAATGGCCGCGTCTGTCGCGATGGCAACATGGAGCGCCGTGAAGTGAACATCGGCGGGGGCGCCGCCATGATCATCGATTACAGCACCGGCGCGGTTATCCAATTGATCCCGCACATGCGGGCGTACCGGCAGGTCGATGCGACCAGTGGCCCATTCGCCGAACTACTCGGCCCTGCCAACAACGGCAATCTCGAGGTGTCCAAATCCGGCAGCGAAACCGTCAACGGCATGAAGACCACGGTCTACGACATTGCGGCCGTCGATCAAGACGGCACGGCGACCGAAGGCCGGGTCTGGGTCAATGCCGACAGCATCCTCATCAAAGCCGAGGGCCGCGCCATGGAAAACGGCCAACAGATGGGCGGCGGCTACGAGCTAAGCAACCTGGTCACCGGGCCGCACGACGGGGCCATCTACAGCATCCCGGCGGACTACGAAGAAATGCAGCTAGGTTTCGGCGGCCAAATGCCCCTCGACGACGGCTCCGGCGACGCACCAGCACCCCTGCCTGGTCTGCCGGACGCAAACACGCTCGCGGAAACCCTCCGCAAACAGGGTGTTCCAGCGGCGCAGGTCGAACAGATGCTTCAGCAGATGGAGAGCATCAAGGAGCAGCTCGGGCAATAAGCCTAAGCAAGCATCGCCATGCCACCGTTGACGTGGATGGTCTGCCCGGTGATGTAGGCGGCCTGTTCCGACGCCAGGAACGCCACCGACCCGGCGACATCCTCGGGCGTGCCTAAGCGGCCTGCCGGCACTCGCTCGATAATCACTGACTGTTGTTGTTCGGTCAGCACGTCGGTCATTGCCGTCTTGATGAAACCCGGCGCAACACAGTTCACGGTAATGCCGCGGCTCGCCACTTCGAAGGCCAGCGATTTCGTCATGCCGGCGAGCCCCGCTTTCGAAGCCGCATAGTTCGCCTGACCCGGGTTGCCGGTCGCGCCCACCACCGATGTGATGTTGATGATGCGCCCCCAGCGCCGTTTCAACATGCCCCGCAGACAGGCGCGGCTGAGCCGAAAGGCCGCGGTCAGGTTAACCGCCAGCACATCGTCCCAATCATCGTCTTTCATGCGCATCGCCAGATTATCGCGCGTGAGCCCGGCGTTGTTGACGATGATATCGACCGTGCCAACCGCCTGCTCCGCCGCGCCTACCAAGTCGGCAACCGCGGCGCTGTCGCCGAGATTGGCCGGGACGGCGTGCGCCCGAGATCCAAGCGCGCCAGCCACCTCCTGCAACCGTTCGGCCCGTGTACCGCTCAACGCAACCTGCGCGCCGGCCTCGTAGAGTACTTTCGCAATAGCTCCGCCGATTCCGCCGGATGCGCCCGTCACCAGGGCGCCCTTGCCCTCCAGGTCCATCGCGCCCTCTCCTACAACTCTGACAGTAGTGATTCGATATCAGCCGGTGCATTCACCGGAACGGCGCGCAGTGACCGGTCGATGCGGCGAGTGAGACCGGTCAAAACCTTGCCGGCGCCGATCTCATAAAGCGTATCGATATCCCGTTCCGGCAGCCCAGCGACCGTTTCGCGCCAACGCACCCGTGACGTCACCTGTTCGACCAACAGCGACCGGATCCGTTCCGGCTGGTCTTCGGGTTCTGCCGTTACGTTGGCGATGACCGGGATGGCCGGCGATTCAAGGATTTCGCCTTCCAGCGCGTCCGCCATGGCATCGGCCGCCGGCTGCATCAATGAACAGTGAAACGGCGCGCTGACGTCGAGGCGTATGGCTCGCTTCCCTTGCGCACCAGCCAGTTCCGCGGCCCGGTCAATGGCTGCGGTATGACCGCTCAGCACCACTTGCCCACCCGCATTGTCATTGGCGACGGCACAGACCTCATCCGCAGCGGCCTCGGCGGCGAGCCCTTCAACCTCTTCCAGGTCCATTCCTAGGACCGCAATCATGGCGCCCTCGCCCACCGGCACCGCCGCCTGCATCGCCTGGCCCCTGGTCTTTAGCAGCCGAGCCGCCTGCGCCAGCTCTAGCGATCCGGACGCGACCAGGGCCGAATACTCTCCAAGGCTGTGGCCGGCGACAAAGGCTATCTTGTCGGCGAGATCGATGTTCCCCTCATCCTCCAGCACCCGGACCACAGCTGCGCTGACGGCCATTAATGCGGGCTGGGCGTTCTCGGTCAGCCGCAGGTCCGCTTCCGCGCCGTCGAACATGAGGCGGGTCAGGCGCTGTTCCACCGCGTCATCGACCTCCTCAAAAACATGTTTGACCACTGGAAATGCGTCGGCCAGGGGTTTGCCCATACCGACGAACTGGCTTCCCTGACCCGGGAAGACAAAGACTTTTGCCATGGCCCTCTCGCCGCTTACGCGCCA
The DNA here is from genome assembly GCA_028279245.1 of Alphaproteobacteria bacterium. Classification (GTDB taxonomy): domain Bacteria; phylum Pseudomonadota; class Alphaproteobacteria; order UBA6615; family UBA6615; genus JANQOE01. Next base: position 15,467 of record JANQOE010000004.1, on the reverse strand, counting down.
GTCATAGCCCGTGCCCTATAGCCCGGCAAGGCGCGCCTTGCCTCACTTCCGGCCCTATGCTTAATTCCCGGCCTTCTATTCTCCTTGCTGGCCGAGAGGCCGGCTAGAACCGTGCGGCCGCGGCTCCAAGAGAGGCGATCGGCGGCGGTTTGTGAACAGCCAGAAGGAGCACCATATGGCTCTCTACGAGCAAGTCGTTATCGCGCGCCAAGACATCTCGTCCGCGCAGGTCGATGGACTGATCGACCAACTCAAGCAAATCGCCGAAGAACAAGGGGCCAAGGTCACCAAGGAAGAGTATTGGGGCCTGAAGACGATGGCCTACCGGATCAAGAAGAACCGCAAAGGACACTACGTGTTGTTCAACCTTGACGGCCCCAGCGCGGCCATCAAGGAGATGGAGCGCAACATGCACCTCAATGAGGATGTGCTGCGCTATCTGACGTTGCGGGTTGAAGAGTTCGAAGAAGGCCCGTCGATCATGATGCAGAACCGGCGCGATCGGCGCGAACGCCGCGGCGAAGACGAGGAGAGCCGGGAACGGCCGGCCGAGGCCAAGGCCGAAAAAACTGAGAAAGCGGAGGCATAGTCATGGCACCCCCACGTCGCCCGTTCTTTCGCCGCAAGAAAACCTGCCCTTTCTCCGGCTCCAACGCACCGCGCATCGACTACAAGAATGTGAAGCTGCTCGGCCGCTTCACGTCGGAACGGGGTAAGATCGTGCCAAGCCGCATCACCGCGGTATCGACCAAGAAACAGCGTGAGCTGTCGCGCGCCATCAAGCGCGCCCGTTTCTTGGCATTGATGCCCTACGTGCTGAAGTAGCGGGGCAAGCATGCAAGTCGTATTGCTGGAGCGCATCCAGAAACTCGGCCAGATGGGCGACGTCGTAACCGTCCGTCCCGGGTATGCCCGCAACTTTCTGTTTCCCCGCAAGAAAGCCTTGCGGGCGACCAAGCACAACATCGAGCATTTCGAAGCACAGCGAAAGCAGCTCGAAGCGGCCAACCTCAAACGCCGTGACGAAGCCCAATCGGTCGCCGATAAGCTGGACCGGCTTGTTGTCGTCGTCATCCGCCAGGCCGGCGAAAGCGGCCAGCTCTACGGCTCGGTAAGCGCCCGCGATATCGCCGAAGGCGTCACCGCGGCCGGTTTCACGATTGACCGCGGCCAGGTCCGGCTAGACCGGGCCATCAAGACGCTGGGCCTCCACCCCCTGCGAATAGCCCTGCATCCGGAAGTCGAGGTTGGTATCACCGCCAATGTCGCGCTGAGCGAGGATGAGGCCGCCTTGCAGCTTGAGCGCAGCCAGGCACCGGCAGCTTCGGAGGCTGAAAGTGCCGCCGCCGAAGCCCGTGCGGCGGCTGAAGCCGCGCTGGCCCTCGCCGACGACCAGGACGCTGCGGAAGCGGCCAAAACCGAGGCTGAGGAGCCGTCCGCAGGCCAGTAGATCCCGCCATGGTTGACAGCCGTGTGACAACCGGCCCGTGCTGGCTGTCACACGGCTGTCATCTGGCGCTGACCTTTGCGCAGCGCCCTGCTAATCTGATATTTGGGCTGGGAGGTACTTAAGAAGGGGTCAGCCTAATGTTGCTGGCACGTTTTCTCGGTGCCGTCATCCGTACGGGCGATCTGCGGATGACAGATGCCGACGGAAAGACTTGGGAATTCGGCGACGGCCGGCCGCCGCACGTCTCGATTCGCCTGCACGACAAGAAGCTGCACACCGTGTTGGCTCTCAACCCGAAGCTGCGTTTCGGCGAGGCCTACATGGACGGGACGCTGACCATTGAGGAAGGCACCCTCCACAGTCTGCTCGACATCGCCGCCAGCAACCTGACGCACCTGGAACAGCATCCGATACAGAACCTTGGGCGCCAGGTGGGCCGCGCCATGCGCTACGTGCAGCAGCACAACCCGGTTGGCCGCGCCCAGACCAACGTCGCCCATCACTATGACCTGTCGGACGAGCTGTACGACCTGTTCCTCGACCGTGACCGGCAGTACTCATGCGCCTACTTCGCCAACGACAACGACGACCTCGAGACGGCGCAGGCCAACAAGAAGCGTCACCTCGCAGCGAAACTGCTGCTCGACCGTCCGGGACTCAAACTGCTCGACATCGGTTCGGGATGGGGCGGCCTGGGAATGTATCTCAGCCAGTTCGCGGGTGAGGTAACGGGCGTCACGCTATCGAAAGAGCAACATAGGGTTAGCAACGAGCGCGCGGCAAAAGCCGGCCTCGCCGACCGTGTGCAGTTCCACCTCCGCGACTATCGGCACGAAACGCAGAAATACGACCGCATCGTTTCCGTCGGCATGTTCGAACATGTCGGCGCGGGTCACTACGTCGAGTATTTCCGCAAGGTGCGTGACCTGCTCACCGACGATGGCGTGATGCTGCTCCACTCCATCGGCCGGATGGAACCGCCGGGCTCAACGATGGCGTGGCTGCGCAAATACATCTTCCCGGGCGGCTACACACCGGCACTCTCCGAAGTCCTCACGGCTGTGGAGAAGGTTGGCTTGTGGGTCACGGATATCGAAATCCTGCGGCTGCACTACGCAAAAACGCTGCACCTTTGGAACGAACGCTTCCAGCAACGGCGCGCCGAGGCGGCAAAACTGTACGACGAGCGTTTCTGCAGGATGTGGGAGTTCTACCTGGTAGGCTGTGAGGTCGCGTTCCAGCGCATGGGCCAGATGGTGTTCCAGATACAATTGTCGAAGCAGCAGGACGCCGTCCCGCTGACCCGCGACTACATTTATGACTGGGAACGGAATCAGCTGGCGTTCGGTAGCCGACAAGCCGCCGAATAGGCATTCCCCCACAAGTCCCAAATGGTGTAGAAGAGCGCCCACTTTCGAGAGGGCCGTGTGACGACACATTTGGACGTGCATCGATTCCATTGGGATCCCCAACCAGCTAACGCACCCCACGAATCACGCATCTTGTGTCAACCGAACAATGATGCGTCCTGTCCTCACAATTCATACGTCTCGCCCTTCGACGGACTCGCCGTTGGTACTAGTTTCTGTCGCTCGCCATGACATCCACCGATCAAGTCGAAAACGTCACCCCGCTGCGCCAGGACGCAGAGCAAGCGCTGAGCTATCGCACGCCGCCGCACAACGTGGATGCGGAGATGGCGCTGCTCGGCGCAATCCTCGTCAACAACCGCATCTATGAACGCACGCAGGAATTCCTGCTGCGCGATCACTTCGCGGACGCGGCGAACGGCAAGATTTATGAAGCCGCGGGACGGCTGATCGAGCGTGGCCAACTCGCCACGGCCGTCACGCTGAAAAACTATCTGGATCGCGACCCGGATGTCAGCGAATACGGCGGGCAGGAATACTTGGCGCAACTGGCCAACTCCGTCTTCACCATTAGCAACGCGCTCGACCTCGCCAAGGAGATTTACGACTGCTACCTGCGGCGGGAGCTGATCGACGTCGGCACGGAAGTCGTCAACGAGGCTTACGAACACACGCTCGATCAGAATGCGGACAACCTGATCGAACTAGCGGAAGGCCGCCTCTTTGAGCTCGCTGAGCGCGGAGGGACGTCCGGCGGTCTCGATCCATTCAAAGTGCCATTGATCGAGGCGATCAACGCTGCCGAAGCCGCGTTCAAACGAGACACACCCCTGGTCGGCCTCACGACAGGGTTTCGCGATCTGAACGACAAGCTTGGCGGTCTCCACCGGTCCGACCTCATTATCGTCGCGGCACGCCCATCGATGGGCAAGACCGCATTTGCGGCGAACATCGCCCTCGCCGCGGCCCAGTCTAAGAAAGTCACCCAGGAGAAGGATGGCACGACGACCGAGGAGCCTGAGGTTGTCGCTTTCTTCTCGTTGGAAATGTCTTCGGAACAGCTTGCCGGTCGAATCTTGGCGGACATTTCCAACGTCCGATCCGACGCCATCCGCCGCGGCGATATCCAGAGAGACGAGTTCGACCGTGTCTTCGCGGCGAGCCAGACACTCCTGAAACTGCCCCTGTACATGGATGACACGCCGGCCTTGACGGTCTCTGCTATTCGCACGCGAGCCCGGCGCCTCAAGCGGCAACAGGGTCTGAGTCTGATCGTCATCGACTACCTGCAACTGGCGGCACCACCAGCCGGCAGCCGCACCGACAACCGTGTGCAGGAGGTCTCAGAGATCACCCGCGGCTTGAAGGCGATTGCCAAGGAACTCGACGTACCGGTGATCGCGCTGAGCCAGCTAAGCCGCGCGGTGGAACAGCGCGAGGACAAACGGCCCCAACTCTCCGACCTGCGTGAGTCCGGCTCGATTGAACAGGACGCCGACGTCGTGATGTTCTTGTACCGCGAAGAGTACTACCTTGCCCGTGAGGACGCCGGACAGCGCGAACATGAGACGGATGAGAAATACGCTACCCGCATGCAGCGGCTCGAAGCTTGCCGCAACCTTGCCGAGGTCATCATCGGCAAGCAGCGCCATGGACCGATTGGCACCGTGAAACTGCACTTCACGCCCGAATTCACGCGGTATGCAGACCTGAAACCCGACGACCGCTTGCCGGAGCACCGTCCCTGATGTCCAACGCGCCCCCACAGGGCGTCGACAGCATCCTCACCATCGACCTGGGCGCTATCACCGCAAACTACGATGCACTCCGGGCCCAGGCACCTACAGCGGAAGTGGCAGCGGTCGTCAAAGCCGACGCCTATGGACTTGGCGCCGATCAGGTAGCGCGTGCCCTATTCGACGCCGGCTGCCGCACCTTCTTCATCGCGACGATCGCGGAGGGCATTGAACTCCGGCAATCACTTACGGAGCCGAGCATAGCTGTGTTGAATGGGCCGGGATCGGATGGCGCCGGTCTTTGCCTCCAGCACAATCTGACACCTGTGTTGAACAGTCCCGCGCAAGTCGAGGCCTGGCGTCAAAGCGGCGACTCGAAGCCGGCGATACTGCACGTGGATACGGGCATGAGCCGGCTCGGCCTCTCGCCGTCGGAGGTCGATACACTAGCGGCGGACAAGAGCCAACTCGACGGCGTGACCATCAGTCACATCATGAGTCATCTCGCCTGTGCGGAAGATCAGGCCACACCTCTCAACAAACAACAGCTCGACCTATTCAAGGACACCCTTGCGAAACTGCGCCCGATCGCACCAAACGCGAACGCGACATTGGCCAACTCGTCGGCGACCTATCTAGGTCACAACTACCACTTCGATCTCATCCGGCCTGGCGCAGCCTTGTACGGGCTGGCCCCTATCGAGGAACAACCGAATCCACTGAAGCAGACGATTCAACTGCACAGTCGAATCCTGCAGGTGCGTGAAATTGACGAGTCAGCGACCGTTGGCTACGGTGCGTCCCACCGCGCGTCGCGCACCAGCCGAATTGCGACCGTTGCAGCCGGATACGCTGACGGTTATCCCCGATCCCTCAGCAACTGCGGATTTGCATATGTCGGTTCGGCACGAGTCCCGGTGGTGGGAAGGGTCTCCATGGATTTGACAACGCTAGACGTGACCGACCTCTCCGAGGAAAAGGCCCGTCCCGGCACCTTCGTCGAATTGATTGGAGAACATGTTCGCACCGATGACATCGGCGCATGCGCCGGCACCATCGGCTATGAAATCCTGACGCGCCTCGGCCGGCGGTATCATCGCGTCTACCGGTAGCATGCCGATACTCGCTCCGATCGGTCGCGTCACGATCGCTTTCTTTGCCGTCATTGGCCGCGTCTCCATCTTCACCGGTCACAGCATTTCACACTGTGTCCGACCGCCCTTTTTCCCAAGGCAGATTTTGCGCCAATGCATCGAGGTCGGGTTCTACTCACTTCCTGTCGTCGGCCTGACGGCGATCTTCACCGGCATGGTCTTGGCCCTGCAGAGCTTCACCGGGTTTTCGCGTTTCTCCGCAGAGAGCGCCATTCCGCAGATCGTGGTGATCTCGATCACGCGCGAATTGGGTCCGGTCCTTGCGGGTCTGATGGTTGCCGGCCGGGTGGGCGCCGCGATGGCCGCCGAGATCGGCACAATGCGTGTCACCGAGCAGATCGACGCGCTCACCACCCTGTCGACCAACCCATTCAAGTATCTGGTCGCACCGCGGCTGATCGCCGGAACCATCATGCTGCCCCTGCTCGTCTTGATCGCGGATGTGATAGGGGTACTCGGCGGCTTCGTCGTTTCGGTGTTCGCCCTCAACTTCAATCCGTCGGCGTACCTCAACAACACCATCAACTTCCTCGAGCCGATCGACGTTCTGTCCGGCCTCGTCAAAGCGGCCGCCTTTGGCTTCTTGGTCACATTGATGGGTTGCTACCACGGCTATAGCTCCCAAGGCGGTGCCCAAGGCGTTGGTCAGGCAACAACGAACGCCGTTGTGTCTGCGTCGATCCTGATCCTTCTGTTCAACTACATCATCACCTCGCTGTTCTTCACGATATGAGCGCGGTGACCCCGAAGATCCGGCTTCGCGGCGTCACCAAGGCGTTCGGCCCCAAGGTCGTGCTCAACGGGCTCGACCTGGATGTTTGGCCTGGCGAATCGGTCGTGGTGATCGGCGGCTCCGGCACCGGCAAGTCCGTCCTCATCAAGAACATTATCGGCTTGCTACACCCGGACTCCGGCACCATCGAAATCGATGGCCAGGAAGTGACTCACATGAACGCCCGGGAACGCGAAGATGTGACCCGCAAGTTCGGCATGTTGTTCCAAGGTGCGGCGCTCTTCGACAGCATGAAGATTTGGGAGAACGTTGCGTTCGGGTTGATCCAGGCGGAAGGTGCCCGGCGGCGAGATGCCAAGGAGAAAGCGATCGCCACGCTGGCGCGGGTCGGACTCGGCCCGCAAGTCGGCGAACTCATGCCGGCCTCCCTATCGGCCGGCATGCAAAAGCGCGTGTCACTGGCGCGGGCGATCGCCACCAATCCTGAGATCATCTTCTTTGATGAGCCCACAACCGGGATCGATCCGATCATGGGCAGCATCATCGACCAGCTCATCGTCAGTAGCGTCAAGGACATGGGCGCCACCGCTTTGACGATTACCCATGATATGGACAGCGCGCGCCGTATCGCCGACCGCATCGCCATGATCTTCCAGGGCCGGATTATTTGGAGCGGCGCACCGGATGAAATCGAGAGTTCGGGCAACCCCCATGTCAAACAATTCATCAACGGTGAAGCTCACGGTCCAATCCAGATGCAGATCCGCGCCTGACCGCGTAGGACCGAAATAGATGGCGAAACCGGTGCAGCTCTACGTCTGCCAGCAATGCGGCGCGAGCTACAGCCGCTGGGCGGGACGGTGCGACGCCTGCGGCGCCTGGAACTCACTCGTCGATGAAAGCGCCGCAAAGGCCGAACCCCCGAAAGGCATCAGCAAACGGGGCGGCCGGGCCATCGCCTTTGCATCCCTCGAGGGCGCAATCGAAGATCCGCCGCGGCGGGCTACGCAGGTCGAGGAGTTTGACCGGGTCTGCGGAGGCGGGCTGGTCCCCGGTTCCAGCGTCCTGATCGGTGGCGATCCCGGCATCGGCAAGTCCACCATACTGCTGCAAACCCTCGCCGCCCTCGCCAACGGCGGGCACGCCGTCGCCTACATCTCCGGCGAGGAAGCCGAGGCCCAGCTTCGCATGCGCGCCGGACGTCTCGGACTCGCCGCAGCCCGGGTGGATATCGCCTGCGCCACCAATGTCCGCGACATTCTGGCAACCCTAGACGTCAACAACCCGCCGGCCGTCGTGGTCATCGACTCAATCCAGACGATGTATGTCGACGCGCTCGACAGCGCGCCGGGAACGGTCGCCCAGGTCCGAAGTTCCGCCCAGGAATTGATCCGCCTGGCGAAGCGGCGTGGTATCATTCTTTTGCTGGTCGGCCACGTCACCAAGGAAGGGATGATCGCCGGCCCTCGCGTGCTCGAACACATGGTCGACACTGTCCTTTATTTCGAGGGCGAACGAAGCCACCAGTTCCGCATCCTCCGGACCGTCAAGAACCGCTTCGGCCCGACGGACGAGATCGGCGTTTTCGAAATGACCGGCGCCGGCCTCCAGCAGGTTGCCAATCCCTCTGCCCTGTTTCTGGCCGACCGCCGCGACGATGTCAGCGGCGCCGCCGTGTTTGCCGGACTGGAGGGCACGAGACCCGTACTGGTAGAAATACAAGCCCTGGTCTCGCCATCGCCGTTGGGGACACCGCGCCGCGCCGTCGTCGGCTGGGAATCGAGCCGGCTCGCCATGATACTCGCCGTTCTGGAGACCCGCTGCGGCCTAACTTTGGCCGGAAACGATGTCTATCTGAACGTCGCGGGCGGCCTCAGAATAGCCGAGCCTGCGGCCGATCTGGCAGTTGCCGCAGCCCTCGTCTCGGCCCATACCGACCGGTCTCTGCCCCGCGAGACGGTGATCTTCGGTGAGGTCGGGTTGGCCGGGGAGATCCGGGGGGTCGGCCAGGCCGAGTTGCGCTTGAAGGAGGCGGCCAAATTGGGGTTCAATCGCGCCGTCACGCCACAGAGCCGTGCCGGAGCCCGGCCGAGCGTTGCATCGGAATTTGAGCTTATTGAGATCAACCACCTGGCGCGCCTGCTAAGCATGCTCGATCAGCCGGTCTAGGAGACCATCGGACGTGGAAGCTCTCGGCATTGATGTCGTCGACCTTGTGGTCCTGGGCATCATACTCTTCGGCGGCTTGATAGGCCTGATCACGGGCTTTCTCCGCGGTGGACTATTCGTGCTGTCCTGGATCGGTGCGATCTTCGTGACGTGGCACGGGTTCCCGCATGCGCAGCCAATCGCTCAGCAATACATTGAAAGTGATCTGGTGGCCGATGTGGCGGCCGGGGCGGCCCTCTTTCTGGTTGCATTGATCACGCTGCATCTGATCAGCCACGTGTTGAGCGGCTGGGTCCGCAATAGCCGCATGAATGCGTTGGATCGCACCCTCGGCTTGGTGACCGGTCTGGCCACAGCAACCGCCATGCTCGGCGCTGCCTACCTGTTCGTGACACCTGACAATGGCGCCGAACCGCCGGTGCTACAGGGCGCAAAGACGTTGCCGGTCTTGCAGGCTGCGGCTTCGTTTGTCGAACGCCTCACGCCGGCGGAAGTCCGGCGGCGCTTCGACGCAACCCGAAACAGCGGCGAACGCAGTCTACGACGCGCCGAAGAAAGTCGCAGAGCGTTGGAACTCCTGGCATCGCCACCGCCAACCAAATCGCGTGAGCAACAGCCGGGCTATCAAACAGGCGAGCGCAACCAGCTGAACCGCCTAATCGAGGGCAGCCAGTGAATCCGTTTGACCATGACGACGATAAGCTGCGCGAGGAATGCGGCATCTTTGGCGTGTTCGGTGCGGAAGACGCCAGTGCACTGACGGCCCTGGGGCTGCACGCCTTGCAGCATCGTGGCCAAGAAGGTGCCGGCATCGTCTCCTTCGACGGCCAACGCTTTCATCCGCATCGTGCGCTCGGTCTGGTTGGCGAGATTTTTGACAATCGTGCGGTCATGCAGCGCCTGCGCGGCAACGCGGCGATCGGCCACGTCCGCTATTCAACGACCGGCGAGCCCATCCTTCGGAACGTTCAGCCACTCTACGCGGATTTCGATTTCGGCGGCCTCGCCATCGCCAACAACGGCAATCTGACGAACGCCCATGTCTTGCGGCAGGAGCTGGTAAGCCGCGGCTCGTTGTTCTACTCGACGACCGATACCGAGGTATTCCAGCACATGATCGCGACCTCGGCCGGCCCTCGCTTGCTCGACCGAATGATCGACGCGCTGCGGCTGGTCGAAGGCGCTTATGCTCTGGCGGCCCTCTCGAAACGCAAGCTGATTGGTGCCCGCGATCCCCTGGGGATCCGCCCGTTGCTGCTGGGCCGCCTGAACCAGGCCTGGATCATCGCCTCCGAAAGCTGCGCCCTCGACATCATCGGTGCCACGCTGGAACGAGAAATTGAGCCCGGTGAAATCGTCATCATCGACGACGACGGCGTTCATTCCCACAAGCCTTTTCCGCCGACCCGCGCCCGACCCTGCGTCTTCGAATACATCTACTTCTCGCGCCCCGACAGCCTCAGCAATGGCGCCAGTATCTATGACGCGAGAAAACGGATCGGCGCCGAGTTGTCTCGGGAGAGCCATCCTACGCAAGCCGACATTGTGGTACCGGTTCCGGACAGCGGCGTGCCCGCGGCCCTCGGCTACGCAGACGAAGCGGGCGTCCCATTCGAACTGGGGCTGATCCGCAATCATTATGTCGGGCGCACGTTCATCGAGCCCGAAGACGAGATTCGCCACCTAGGGGTGCGGCTCAAGCACAACGCCAACATCGCCCAGCTCAAGGGGAAACGTGTGGTGCTGGTCGACGACAGCATCGTCCGCGGCACGACATCGAAGAAGATTGTTGAGATGGTCCGCAACGCCGGCGCCGTCGAGGTGCATGTCAGGATCTCCAGCCCGCCGACGGTCAACTCCTGCTTCTATGGCATTGACACGCCTGAAAAGAAGCAACTCTTGGCCGCCCAGTACGACATCGAAGGCATGCGGCAACTCCTCTCCGCCGACAGCCTGGCGTTCATTTCAATCGACGGATTGTACCGCGCACTCAACGGCAACAACCGCGACGCACTGGCCCCAGCCTACTGTGACGCCTGTTTCACCGGCGACTACCCGACAACACTGACGGACCGAAGTGCCGGACACTCGCAAGACCAGCTTTCTCTCCTCGCCGAACTGACATGAGCCGACAGCAGCTTGAGGGCCGCACGGCCCTCATCACCGGCGCCTCGCGCGGCATCGGTCGTGCCGTCGCGACACGATTCGCGGCTGACGGTGCCCACGTCATCCTCGTCGCCCGCACCGTCGGCGGATTGGAGGAAGTCGATGACGAGGTGAAGCGGGCCGGCGGCCAAGCCACCCTGGTGCCCTGTGATTTGAGGGACGGCGCCAAAATCGACATGCTGGGGCCGGCGATTCTAGAGCGCTTCGGCCATCTCGACATCTTCGTCGCCAATGCCGCCATCTTGGGCGGCCTGATGCCCCTCGGCCACTATGAGGTCGGCGACTGGACCGACGTGATGAAGACCAATCTGGAGGCTAATTGGCGCCTTTGCCGGATTCTGGATCCATTGCTCCGCCGCGCCGAGACCGGCCGCGCCATCCTCGTGACCTGCGCGGCGGCCCGTGAGCAGCGTCCCTATTGGGGCGCCTATGCCACTTCGAAAGCCGGGCTCGAAGCGCTCGCCAAGATCTGGGCCGCAGAGGCATCGAAGAGCGAACTCAAGGTCAACCTGTTGGACCCAGGCCCGACCGCGACCCGGCTCCGGTCCCTGGCCTTCCCCGGTGAGGACAAGACAGACCTCGCCCAACCGGCGCAGATCGCTGACCGCTTCGTCGAACTGGCTTCAGCCGCCAATCAGGCGAATGGGACTCTGGTAACCTGCCAGCGCTAGAATGCGCCGATGAACCAGGTCAAGACGATCGAACGCGACAGTGTCGTCGACTCCGTGGCCGATTGGTTGATGGCCCAGGCCCTGGCCGGCAGCAACACTGTTCCCGATCTGCTACACGGTTGTTGTGAGCGGCTACGCGCCAGCGGTGTCCCGGTCTGGCGCGCGAATATGTCTTACCAAACACTTCATCCGCAGTTTCAAGGCATGACAATTATCTGGGTCCACCCTGACAATCTGGAGATATCGAAGTTCCCCCACTCGGACACGGTTTCCGAGGAGTTTCGGCGTAGCCCGCAGTACGACATGCTAAAGACGCTCATCCCGTACCTGCGGCGCCATCTCGTCGGTCCGGAGGCGCTGCTTGACTACCCCATCCTGACGGAGTTGCGGGACGCCGGCGGCACGGACTACCTGGCCTTCATCATCGCCTTCAACGACGAGGGAACCGACGGCATGGTCGGGTCATGGGCCACTGACCGCCCTGGTGGTTTCACCGACCAACACATTTCATCACTCATGCGAATCCAGCGGCGGCTGGGCGTCGCGTGCAAAATCACTATTCGCGAGCAGACCGCGCGAAATGTTGTGTCCGCCTATCTGGGACCGAAATCCGCCGAAAGAGTCTTGGACGGACAGATCAAACCAGGCGACGGCGAAGCCATCCAAACGGCGCTCTGGTACAGCGATCTGCGCGACTCCACCGAAATGGCGGAGCGGATGAAGCCGGATGATTTTCTCGCCGATCTCAACGCCTACTTCTCTTGCTCGGCCGGGTCGGTCATCGAGCACGGCGGTCAGGTGCTGAACCTCATCGGTGACGCCCTGCTCGCGATCTTCCCGGTGGGCGACCAGTTTCAGTCGGAAAAAGAAGCCTGCCAGGCCGCGCTTGCCGCCGCCATCGACGCCACCAGGTTGATGAAAGACGTCAATGCAGGGCGCGCGACGCCGCTGCGGTTCGGCGTCGGATTGCATCTCGGCGACGTCATCTACGGCAACATCGGCACCACGGAACGGCTGCAGTTCACAGCGGTTGGTCGGGCCGTCAATCACGTGGCCCGATTGGAGAACCTCACCAAACAGCTCAGCGACCCGGTCATCGCCAGCGCTGCATTCAAAGACAAGACAAGCGGCCGTTGGCATCGCCTCGGCGATTTCCAACTCCGCGGCATCGGCAGAGAAACGACGGTCTACGCACCCCGCGCGGGCTGACGCCGACGACCCGCCTTGGCCGTCCGGCCACGCTTTGCCGACTTGCCTTTGCTCCCGGACTTGCCCTTGTTCGCGTAAGGATTCTCTCCCTTGCGGAGGACGAGCCGTAAAGGCGTACCTTGCAGCTCGAAGCTCTCTCGCAAACCCTTCTCCAAGTAGCGGCGATAACTGTCGGGCAGCTCCGACGGCCGATTGACAAACAGCGCGAAGGTGGGCGGCCGCGTTTTCGTCTGGGTCGCGTAGCGGATACGCAAGCGCCGTTTGAGCGATGTCAGCGGCGGCGGATGCTTTGCGATCACCTCCTCCAGCCAGCCGTTTAGCGCGCCCGTCGGCACCCGCCTGTTCCAAACGGCAAACGCCCCCAGCACCGCCGGCATGAATCGGTCGAGGTTGTGACCGGTTAGGCCCGACAGGGTCACCACCGGAACACCACGCACCTGCGGTAACGAGCGTTCGATGCGGTCGCGCAATCGCGTCATCGCATCCTGCTTCTCGCCAACCAGATCCCATTTGGTCACGACAATGACCAGCGCGCGGCCCTCATCAACAACCTGACTCGCAATGCCGAGATCCTGCTTCTCAAGCATCACGGAGCCATCGAGCACCAACGCCACAACCTGGGCGAAGCGAATGGTCCGCTTCGAATCCTCCGCAGCCAGCTTCTCCAGCTTTTCAGTCACGCGGGCCCGCCGCCGCAGCCCGGCCGTGTCAACAAGTTCGACAGCCTGCCCTTCGCACTCCCAAGAAATGGCTATCGAATCCCGCGTGATGCCCGCCTCGGGACCGGTCAGCACCCGTTCTTGCCCAAGCAGCGCATTGACCAGCGTCGACTTGCCCACATTTGGCCGCCCAACAACAGCCAAACGGATAGGACCGTCGCCTTTGTCCAGATCCTCGCTAAGCTCGGCCTCAGCCAAGCTGTCGAGCAGCGGCGCAAGAGCCTCATACAGCAGCGCCAGGCCCTGACCATGCTCGGCAGAAATCGGGATTGGGTCCCCGAGCCCCAGCCCGTAAGCCTCGTTCAGACCGGCCGCACCGGCATTGCCCTCGCACTTGTTGGCAACCACCAACACCGACTTATCGAACCGCCGCAGCCAGTCGGCAAAGTGCTCATCTACTGGCGTGACCCCGGCCCGCCCATCCAGCAGGAACAGCGCAACGTCCGCTTGAACAAGGGCCCCCTCCGTCTGCCGGCGGATCCGGCCGCCCAAACTGTCGTCGTCTGCATCCTCCAACCCGGCCGTATCAATCAGCCGAAACGACAGATCGGCAATCTCGCCAACACCCTCCCGCCAATCACGGGTAACACCGGGTTCGTCGTGGACAAGCGCGGCCCGCCGGCCAACCAACCGGTTGAACAACGTCGACTTGCCGACGTTGGGCCGGCCGATAATCGCGATGGTCTTTGGCATAACGAAACTCGGCTAGCGGAAGGCCAAGAGCCTCGCGGAATCGGAGAGGATAAGCAGTGTCTCGTCTGCAACTGCGGGGCCCACCGAAGACCCGCCGGAAATCTCCAGCCAGCCAAGGATCTCACCGGTGTAGGGCGAGAGGCTAAGCGCCTGCCCATGGCTGCCATTCACGATCAACCGGTCACCGGCCAGCACCGGGCCGGCCCATGCGATTCGCCCGTCGCGGTCTTCCGGGTCCTCGAACAGGCCGATCGGCGTGACCCAGCGGATGCGACCGTCCACCGCGGTCATGGCGACGACCTCGCCCTCCGTCGTCAGCACGAAGATGAAGTCACCCGCTACCCAGGGCTGCTGCACGCTGCCCACATCGGCCTCCCAAACCCGGCGGCCCGTCCGCAGATCAATCGCCACCATCCGGCCGGAGTGGCTGATCGCATATACGCGTCCACCGTCGATGACCGGACGACCACGGATATCGGCGAGGGCCGATACCGCGTCCACCCGCCGGATCGCGGCGAGACTGTCGGACCAGACCGGCCGTCCATTCTCCACGCGAAGCGCAAACACCTCCCCGGAAGAATACGGCGCGACCACAATATCGTCCTGCGCGGCGGGACTCGCCCCGCCCAACAGTCCAGCACTCTCAACAATACCCGTGTGGGACCAGAGCAGTTCTCCGGTGTCGGCATCGAGCGCGTGCAACTGGTTGTCGTGCGTGACGACAAAGACCCTGTCGTCGGCCACCGTCGGCGCCGCCCGCATCGGTCCCGAAACCGATTGCCGCCACCGTTCCTCGCCAGTCTTGGCGTCGAGTGCAACGGCCTGGGCAAAACCCGTAGCGACATAGACCGTGCCGTCGTCATACGCGGTGCCACCGCCCCAACTTCCATCGCGCTCTTCCCGCAGCGCAACGGCGGTCCGCCAGAGCCGGGTCCCGTCCTCGATGTCGTACGCAGAGACGGTCGCACTGGCATCCATCGCGATGGCCATGCCATCCGCAACAATCGGCCCGGACAGTATCGGCGCATCACTATCGGAGCCGGTCCCGATATCAGCCTGCCAGGCGAGCGCCGGGACATCTGCGAGTTCCACATGCTGCATGGCATGCCACGGCTCGCCACCTTGCTGCGGCCAGTCTTTGTTGGACACGGGCGCCGGCAACCGAACGTCAAGGTCGGCAATGCGGGCGTCGGCCTCAGTTCGCTGTTCGGTGGACAGAATGGCAATGCGCTCACCCGGGAGCGGCGGGTCATCAGTCGTCCCACAAGCAGCCAAGGGGACCGCCACCGCCGCGAGCATGAGAAGCCGGCCACGAAGACGCGCCATCTGGGGCCTAGGCGCTGAGTGCGGCAAGCAGCTCGGCGGCACGCGCCCGCACGCCCGCCGGGGCGTCCAGG
>JANQOE010000130.1 GCA_028279245.1 Alphaproteobacteria bacterium | reverse complement strand
GGGCCGTGCTCTTGCGGGCGGTCGTCCGACGGGCCGTTGACTTACGAGCCGTGGTCTTCCGAGCGGTCGTCTTGCGAGCCGCAGTCTTGCGGGCCGGTGACTTCCGGGCGGTCGTCCGACGGGCCGTCGACTTACGAGCCGTGGTCTTCCGAGCGGTCGTCTTGCGAGCCGCAGTCTTGCGGGCCGGTGACTTCCGGGCGGTCGTCCGACGGGCCGTGGTCTTCCGACGCGCCGTCGTCTTACGAGCGGCGGTCGTCTTGCGAGCGGCAGTTCGACGGCTAGCTGTCCGGCGCGTCGTCGCCCTCTTTACCGATTTGCGAGCCGTGCCGGTCTTGCGCACCGCTTTCGCTGCTGCAGGCATAATGCCCTCCTCGAGAGTACAAGTTCAGTGCCGCGCCAATGCAGACAGGGCACGACAATTTGCGCTCAGTAAACCAAGCGGATTAGCAAATGGTTAACGCAGCTTGCCCGGAAGGTAGCGAGTCAATAGTGAGTCCTTCGGCCGCGAGGCGATCGAGGGGACGCCTTCACCTCGTCTTGGCTGTCTACTTGGCGGACTCTTCCGGAGACTTGAGCGGTGCCCCAAGGGGCCCATCGAGGTCTTTCCAGACGGCCTTCGACGCGGACTTCCACTTCACCCGCTTGCCGGATTCGAAGCGCCGAAAAGACTGCGGCCGGTGATCCGCCTGCATGGCGTACCCCGGCCGCTTAACTCCCTGAAACCCGGCGGTTTTTATGCGCAAGCTCTCGCGCAAGACTGAAGTTACGATAACATGAAAGAGCGACTGGGGAAGCCCGATACCGCCGAGCCACAATGTTGACTCGTTTGGTGAAGGGGCCGGGTGGTGAAAGGGCCGCGCCATCAACCGTGGTGGTGGCGGGTCGAGACAGCACGGCCCTTACGCTATTCCTGCGAACAGCCCGCAGAATTTAATATCCCAAACGGCATGAGTCCCGTACGCGAACTTGGTAACCGCGCCAAATTGGCCAGTGTTTACCTCTTTCGATCAGGACGGCGACCACCATACTTCGCTGGCGCGGAAGTCGCGCGCCACCTCGCGTGCCTTTTGGTTGGCCTCGACAATGGGCCGATAGGCCATATCGACGATGAGGATGTGGTGGCGCAGCCACTCGTTCAGGTACGCGGCTAGATCGGCACGGGAACGTCCACCGTCCGCCGCCGCATACGAGCGGATCTTGTCGGCAAAACCACGGTGTTCGTCCTGGTGCTCCGGAAGGGCCTCGTAGCCGCAGGCGGCGAGGACACGCTCTTCGCGGGCGAAGTGGAACTCGGCGTAGCGTCCAAGTGCCACCAGCGCCGGCCCGACGGATTCGGCTTCGCCGCCGGACGGGTGTTCCAACCCATTGATGATGTCGATGAGCTGCCGGTGGTCCGCGTCCAGTTCCGGCAGACCGACGCTCATTTGTTCTGTCCATTTCATCGCGAACCCCTCCCTGCTCTGGACAGGCTCATGGCGCGCCGTCCAGTCCGACAATGTAGTCAATCACCAGATCTATCTGATCGCGGGTCAGGTCGATGCCACGCATTCGCTCGTGGGGGGCGTTCAGGACGCCGCGGATCCGGTCGGCGCCGAGCTCGGTCAGGCGCGAAAAGGGCGGCGCGCCGTCGGTCGCAACCACCGCCTGCGCGGACGGGACGCCGTGGCAGTTGGCGCACCAGCGCTCGGCAATCGACCGGCCGGTCTCCATCTGCGCCAGGGCCGGCGCGGCCAGTGCCATCAGCGACAATAGCAACCCAACCATAAGTGTCTTCATGGGCTATGCCTCAGACTCAGGATGTAGGCGATGACATTGTCGGTTTCGTCTTGGCTGAGGATGATGTTCGGCATCCTGTCGTGGGGAGTCTGCAGGAACACACGAAGGCCGAGCTCCGTGACCGCCGGGTCGGCGGCTACCGCGGCGAAGGGCGGCGCGTCGAACGAGGGCATCTCAAGCTGCCCCTCGCCGACGAAATGACATTCGGCACAGACGGAGAAGGCGAACGCTCGACCGGCGGATGGGTCACCCACTTCCTGGGCGTGCACCGGCATCGCCAGGATCGCGACAAGCAATGCCAGCCAATGGAGCGGGCGCATCATGTCGCGTATCCGCGTGACTTCGGATGGGTCTCGATGAAATGACGCAACACGCCGATGAGCAGGCTCATCTGCCCCAGGTCGCCTTGGGACCGCGCCCGGGCAATGTCGTCGACAATTATCTGGCGGATGCGGACTTGGCCGCTGGCCGTATGAACCAAATAGTTCCCGTACTCGGCGGCCACAATCTCTGGAACATGTTCGTGACCGGAGATCGCCTCGACTTCCTCTTCAGTGAGTTCGCATAGAGCCAAGCAATCTTCGAAGGTCAGCATCGCCGCACCTCACGCCAATCAATTACTTACGAAACGGCAGCTGCCGCCCCGACGCATTGCGATAGGTCAAGCGGCTTTGTTGACACAAGTCATTGGCAAGAAACACAGAATCGGGTGGATTCGGGTTGTAAGGGAGCGGTCGAAATGGAAGCCGCAAATACACCGGTTGTCCAAGATCAGAGCGCCGTGGCGGCGTTACTGGCCGACCCGGCAACACACGGCGTCGACAAGGTCGACACCGTCGAGACCCATGCCGCGATGGTGTTCCTGGCCGGCAGCCGTGCCTACAAGGTCAAGCGCGCGGTCCGCTATCCCTACATGGATTTCTCCACACTCGAGTTGCGCCACCGTCATTGCATAGCGGAAGTCGCACTTAATCGACGGACCGCGCCGCAACTCTATTTCGGTGTTGTTCCGATAACACGGGCGGCGGACGCACATCTGGAATTGGGCGGCCACGGGACGATCATCGAGTGGGTGGTCGCGATGCACCGCTTCGATCAGGACGGTTTGTTCGACCGGCTGGCCGCTGCCGGCAGGTTGGAAGAGAGAATTGTCCGGGCGGCGGCCACCGCCGTTTCTCATTTTCACAGAACCGCCGAAGTTCTGACCGGCGACGATGCCGTCGGCGGCGGATATGACGGCATGTGCTGGGTGATCGATGAGAACCTGGAGGAACTTCGTGAGCGGCCGGACCTGTTCGCGGCTGCACAAGTCGAGACGTTGGCCGCCGCGAGCCTCCAAGCACTGGATAACTGTCGCGAACTGCTTGAGACTCGGCAAAGGCTGGGCTTCGTCCGGCGGTGTCATGGCGACCTGCACCTTCGCAATATCTGCATGATCGATGGCCGCCCGACGATTTTCGACGGAATCGAATTCAACGATCGTTTGTCGAACATCGACGTTTTGTACGATCTGGCCTTTCTGCTGATGGACCTGGAACACCGCGGCCTGCGCCGGTTCGGGAACCTCATCCTGAGCGAGTATGTGCAGCATTTCGGACCGTCGATCGATGGCCTGGCGGCCCTGCCCTTGTTCCTGTCCACACGCGCCTGCGTGCGCGCCAAGATCTCGGCAAGTATCGAAGCGAGCTTGAGTGATGAGGCGGTCCGCCAGCGGATGCGGCAGGATGCGGCCGACTATTTCGCGCTGGCGCGCGCCATGTTGGTGGATTGGCCGCCGCAACTGATCGCCGTCGGCGGGCTATCAGGTACCGGAAAGACAAGCCTGGCGCGGCGGCTCGCGCCGTTGATCGGCAATGCGCCAGGTGCGTTACACCTCCGCAGCGATGTCACACGAAAGGCGTTGTGGGGCATCGATGAGTTGGCGCAATTGCCGAATAGGGCCTACAGCCAAGACATGACGCGACGCGTCTACACAACCTTGGAGGAGCGTGCGCAACAGGCGCTGCGGGCCGGACACTCGGTCATTGTCGATGCTGTGCACCTCGACCCCGAGGAGCGGACGCGGATCGAAGACATTGCCCGCGCTAACGGTGCATCGTTTCATGGTCTTTGGCTGGAGGCACCGGAACACACGCTGCTGCACCGCGTGAGCGGCCGGCAACGCGACGCGTCCGATGCCACCGCCGACATTGTCCGCGCACAACTGCAGACAACGACCGGGGATATCGGCTGGCACCGACTCGATGCCGACAGGCCGATGGAACAGATCGTCCAGGCCATCTTGCCCGCCATTGTCGAAGGTCCCACCGACCGCGTGCACGATGCAACAAACGACCGTTCCTGTGCCTGATCCTGAACGGAGCCTGTTGCTCACCTACAAGTGTGCGGTGAGCTTCGAAGGGAGCGTGGCTTGATGCGGTTCCGGATCGCGACGTTCAATGTCGAGAACCTGGACGACGGGCCGACGGCCGATCCCCCGTTTGCAGCGCGCGTGGCCATGCTGCGGCCGCAGCTTATGCGGTTGGACGCCGATGTTTTGTGTCTGCAAGAAGTGAATGCGCGACGGGCGCCCGGTGCGGCCGAACGGGAGCTGTCGGCACTGCGGCGACTCGTCCAGGGCACCCCGTATGCGGACTACGATCTTGTGCATAGCAGCCGGCCCAATGCGTCGCGGCTTGCCGACAAACACAACTTGGTCGTCTTGAGCCGCTTGCCGATTACTGCGCACCGATCGGTGCTGCACGACCTGGTGGAACCGCCGCGCTGCCGATACGTCACCGCAGAGCCACCCGCCCAGGACGCAGTTGATGTTTCATGGCTGCGACCGGTACTGGTTTCGGAGATCGACCTCGGCGACGACCGCGTTCTCCACTTGCTCAACCTCCACCTGCGGGCGCCGATCGCGGCTTGGCTGCCCGACGCCAAGTCCGGCCCCTTCACGTGGCGGTCCGTCCCGCATTGGGCCGAAGGCTACTTCCTGTCCTCGGTGCAACGGACGGGTCAGGCGTTGGAGACACGGCTGGTGATCGATCAGATATTCGACCGAGACCCGGGAGCAATGGCCGCCGTGTGTGGCGACTTCAACGCCCGGCTGCGCGAGACGGCGACGCAGATCCTGTGTGCGAGCGAAGAGAATACAGGTAACGGCCTGCTGGCGGAGCGGGCGCTGATCGCGTTGGAGCGAAGCCTGCCCGCGGACCGGGCCCATTCCGTCATTCACCACGGCCATCCGGAGATGCTGGACCACATCCTGGTGTCGCGTCAGCTGCTAGGCGCCTACCGTGACATCGAGGTGCACAACGAAACGCTGGGCGATGAGTTGGTCGGCTACGCCGACGTGCGCCACGACCCGGCGTCCTATCATGCGCCGGTCGTGGCGACCTTTGAGATGTAGTTAGCGCGCCTGCCCGTTGGGCGACCAGCTCGGCGCCTGAAATGCCGCGGCGTCGGCGCCGCGCTCCAGGTCTTTCAAGACATGCGGAAAGAATGGTGGAATCGATAGCCGGAGGATCTCGGCGGCCGGCAGGTATTCGGCACGATCGATCTCTTCTGCATCAGGGTCGGGTGTGCCGCTCCTGACCTCGCAGGCAAACGCGTTCATGACGAAGCAGAGGCGATCGCCATTCGGGTATTCGACCTGAAAGTCATCGCCGCCGTACACGCCGACCAGCCGGGTCGGCCGTACGTCGAGGCCGGTTTCCTCCCACACCTCCCGTACGATGGCGTTGGTCGGCGTTTCCAGCGGCTCCATGATCCCGCCCGGGAAGGACCACCGCCCCGATTCGATGTGCCGCACGACGAGAATGCGGCCCGCCTGGTCACCGATGACCGCGGCAACAGTGGGGACCAGCAGCATTTCGGTGCCCACCTTTTCGCGGAGTGAGCGAATGAAACCGGGGATTGGCATTCCTTCACCTTACCTTCTGGCTCGGCCTGGCCGGCCGCGTTGCGGCCGTTGCGCCGGGGCGGAAAACAAAGAAGGCGGCCGAAAGGCCGCCTTCCGTGACTGGGCCGAATGAGAGCCCTTGATCAAAGATCGTGGTTCAGCGCGGGGAGAAGAGGCTGCTCCTCTGCCCGCGTCTGGCACCAAGGCTGCTCACTACGGCACCAAGTTCACTCGACATCGGATCACCTCCTTTCGTTAGTTGGACCTATGGACGCAATATGCCGCCTCGGCGGCCATGTTTAAAGGGCCTTCTCCTGCGGTCAGGCGCCCGAGTTCGCTCACAAAGGTTAATGCATGCCGACCGGCATTTGTGGCGGGGAGGTCGGACCGAGCGCGCTGGTCCTAGGCGAAGCCCACGACCGGGACCTTGTGACCTCATTGAGGGGGACCGGTTTAAATCTAGAACGAGTCCGCCGTCGCTAGTGAATGCGCAGGCTCGTATTCGAGCCGCTGACTAATATGATCGGCCAAACGCAGGGCGAGCGAGGTCAGCGTCAGGGTCGGGTTCATGAAGCCGGTGGTCGGGAACACGGAAGACCCCGCAATGTAGAGGTTATCTGTGCCAAAGACGCGACAGTTGCGGTCGACGACGCCGGTCGATGGCGTGGCACTCATACGGGTCGTGCCGATGTGGTGGTTCCCGCCACCATGGGACTCGACCCAGGTCTCGTCATCACAGGTGAGCCACTCGAAGACGCGCATGCGACCCAAGCCGAGATGGGTGAGTTCGGTAGACAGATGCTCAACGGCAGTGCGAATTGTGACCTTGTCGATCGGCTGCATGCGCCAGTCGATGCGCGCCATACGGATACCCAATCGGTCACGCTGGTCGCTCAAGGTGACGCGGCTCTCTGGGTTGGGTTGCAGTTCCGATTGGGTAAACGCAACAACGCTGTCTCCACGCAGGCGGCTCAGCGCACCTGCTATTGCGCCGCGGGGGTGGTTTGCCAGGTTGGCGAGGATTTCGCCGAGCCCTTCTGGCATCTGTCCGCGCAACAGATCGCTGCGAAGATGCGACCAGGCATGCTTGTGCCGGGCCAACCGCAGTAGGGCTTTGAGCGCGTGGTACCCCTTGGATTGGGTACAGCTCCACTCGTCGATGTTGTGCCAGTCAACGAGATGGATTCCGCAGTTCAGCACCTGTCGTTCACGTTGCATCTCCGGCGACAACGCGAAGCCGGGGCGATACCGCGTGCCGTGGTTACGGCGCTCTTTGTAGGCCGCGATCCAGTCTTTGGCGGCGCCAGGTGCAAACTCAACCTGTGCAGCAATCTGATGTGGATGGTCGGCAAAGTAGCGCCCGACAAGGTCATAGTTGTTGCCAATACCGTTCCTGGCGATGCGGTTCGACAGGAGGAGTAGTCGAGCGTTCTCGATGCCGCCGCATGCAAGCACGACCCAACGTGCGGCAACGTACGCGTTCTTCCCGTCAATGGTGCGGATACGCACGCCCTGCACGGTACGCGCGTAGTCGTCCAATACGATTTCCGTTGCGTGGGCATTGAGGAGTACCCGCACATTTGGCGCAGAGGCAAGGTCCCGCCGGTACATCAAGCCGAAATCGGTCGATCGGCTGAACTGCCAGATCTTATGAACCATGCCGGCGGCGCCGATATCCAGCATCCGCTCATCCCGGTCCCAGAACGCGGGGTCGTAGCGACTGGAGGCGAGGTCATGGGCGGCCCGCGCTCGCTCGGCATAGGTCTGCAGGTCGGCGTGACTTATCGGCCAGCCGCTGTTCTCAACCCAAGTGCGTCGTTCGAAATCATGCGGATCTAGCGGGCCGCATTGCCCCGCCCAGCGGGCGGTGCTGCCACCGAAAACCCGGCATCTGGTGCGGTGGTGGCGATAGGCAAAGCCGACGACGTCAGCTTCGAGGAGATCTTGAGAGCCGGGATCTATGTCCAACCCGCCGCCTTCGAGAACACACACCTCCCCGGCGGAACCCATCAGTTCGCGGGCTATGGAAAGTCCGGCTGGTCCGGAGCCGATGATGCAGACATCGCATTCCACCAGCGTTCCATCCGGCAGGTCATTTAGGCTTTGAAACATGACGCATGGCTCAGCTTGCAGGAGCCAAGATAGGCGCAGAACTCTCCCAAAATGCGAGGGTGCATAAGCCAGATGACTTATATCTCTAATGGAGGTCCGGCGGGCTCCGGCCATCCCTTGGTAGTGCTGCACATCCGCCCGGTCCAAGCCTGCATTCACGCCGGACCGACCAGCCGGCACATTGCGCCCGGGCCGCGAATGGAGGAAAGTGCGCGGCTAGGCTCGCCGCGCGCCGACACACTCAACAGACTTGGAATGCAATGACAGCCCAGAACCGAATACCGCATGTGCGGATGCCCGGCTTGTCGTCGACCGTTTCGGCGGTAGCGCTGGGGACGGCAGGGGTGATGTCGGCAGACCTTCGCGACCCGCTGTACGATGCCTTTTTCGAGGCCGGCGGCAATCTGTTCGATACCGCCTGGATCTACGGCAACGGGACCAGCGAAACTGTGTTCGGCGACTGGTTGGAGCAGCGCGGCGTCCGGTCGGACGCAATCATTATCGGCAAAGGCGCGCACACCCCCCACTGCGCCCCCGAAGCGATCGGGACGCAGCTGACCGAATCGCTGGAACGGATGCGGATCGAGAGGGTCGACCTCTACATGATGCACCGCGACGACCTGGACGTGCCGGTCGGCGAGTTTGTCGATGCGATCGGTCAGGAGCTGACGGCCGGGCGGATCGGCGCCTACGGGTTTTCGAACTGGACCCTCGACAGGATCGAGGCGGCGCGCGCTTACGCCAAGCAGGCCGGGATTCCGGCGCCGGGGGCGGTCAGCAACAACTTCAGTCTGGCCGACATGATCGAGCCGGTGTGGGCCGGGTGCCTGTCGGCCAACACACCGACCTGGCGCGCGCGGCTGGGAGAGGGCGACCTGGGGCTCTACGCCTGGTCCAGCCAGGCGCGCGGCTTCTTCACGGATCGCGCCGGGCCGGACAAACGCGAGGACACGGAGTTGGTCCGTTGTTGGTACAGCGACGGGAATTTCGAGCGCCGAGACCGCGCGCATGAGCTGGCCAAACAACGCGGTGCGAACGGCAATCAGATCGCCCTGGCCTACTGTCTAGCCCAGGACACTCCGCTGATCCCGCTGATCGGGCCGCTGACCCCGGACGAGTTGGCGGACTCGATGGCCGCCGCGCAACTGAACCTCACCGCCGAAGACTGCCGTTGGTTGGAAACGGGTGACTGAGCCCGGGTCGCGCTGACCCAATTGTGAACGGGGGCCGCCTTACCCCGCCAAGCGCCCGCCAGGTGTGGCGGATCGCCTGGCCTATCATCTTGGCCAACAGCGCGGTGCCACTACTGGGCATCGTCGACACCGCGGTCATCGGCCGGACCGGTGAGACTTTGGACCTGGGCGCCATTGCGCTGGGGGCGCTGATCTTCAACTTCATCTATTGGGGTTTTGGCTTCCTGCGGATGGGCACGACTGGCTTTGTCGCCCAAGCAGATGGGGCGGCGGAGGAGGCCGAGATCCGCGCGACGCTCGGCCGCGCGCTGATCCTCGCCGCGCTGATCGCCGCCGGACTACTGCTGTTACAAGTGCCGATCGCCTGGCTGGCGACGGAACTGCTTGGGGCCAGCGAGGGCGTGGAGTCGCTCACCCGGTCCTACCTTTTGGTGCGGCTGTGGGGGGCGCCGGCAACGCTCGCTCTTTTCGCGATGATGGGGCTGTTCGTCGGTCTAGGGCGGAGCGGGCAACTGCTGCGGGTGCAGTTGTTCCTCAATGGCCTGAACATTGTGCTGGACGTCCTGTTCGCCGGCGTCATGGGATGGGGCGTTACGGGTATTGCAGTCGGCACCGTGATCGCCGAGTGGGCGGCCCTTTGCTACGCCGCGTTCCTGACACGGCGATTGCTGCAGGATCGCCGCGCCGACCCGGAGCCATTCTGGCCGCGGGATCGCATTCTCAACACGCAGAAGCTGCGGCATACGCTGCAGGCGAACGCCGACATCATGATCCGCACCCTGCTGATGTTGTTCGGCTTTGCCTGGTTCGCCGATCAGGGGGCGCGGTTCGGCGACGTGGTGCTGGCAAGTAATCATGTGCTGCTGCAATTTGTCGGCTTCAGCGCGTTCTTTCTGGATGGGTTTGCGTTTGCGGCCGAGTCACTGGTTGGGCGGGCGGCCGGCGCCAGACAGCGCGCCGTCCTGGACCATGCGGTGAAGGCATCCACAATTCTTGCCGGCGGCACGGCGGTGTGCCTGGCGCTGCTCCTGTTCCTGTTCGGGCCCCTGGCAATCGAAGCGCTGACGGATCTGCCGGATGTGCGTGAGACCGCGCAGCAGTATCTGCCCTTTGCAGCCATCTATGTGCTGCTATCGTTCCCGGCGTTTCAGCTCGATGGGATCTTCATCGGGGCGACGCGCACCCGCGACATGCGCAACGCGTCGTTCGTTTCACTGGTGGTGTTTCTCGCCGCCTGGTGGCCACTGGCACAGTGGGCCGGCAATACCGGGCTGTGGCTGGCGATGATCATTTATGTCATGACCCGCGCAGCCACGCTGGCGCAGCGGTATCCAGGGCTCCGCGCGTCGGTCGCGCCGACGCCGGAGCCGACTGCCTAGGCGGCTGGGGCGGTGTCGAGGCGGAAGACGAAGTCGCGCCTGCTGTCCAGGCTCGGGTAACGCGCGCGTACCAGCGGATCGTGACCGGGCACTATCAGATCCGGTGAGCTCGCTAGCGTGCGCATGCGGGCGTAGCCATCGATCATGTCGCCGAGATTGTAGACGATGGGAAACGGCGCCGTGCGTTCCATGTTCTCATAAAAATGGCTGGCATCGGAGGCAAGGACGACCCAGCCCTGCTTGGTCCTGACACGGACACATTGGAGCCCCATGGTGTGACCGCCGATGTGGTGGACCGATACGCCCGGCGCGATTACGGCATCACCTTCGTGGAAGGCCACGCGGCCGGCAAAGACTTTGTGCACCATCCGACAAATGTCGTCGGGCGTGTAGGCTGCGGCGCATGGGGATGCCGCCATATGCGGGCCCGTCGCGTACTGCATCTCCAAGGCCTGGAGATGAAACGTCGCCGCCGCGAAGTCGTCCAGCGTGCCGGCATGATCATAGTGCAGGTGGGTGATGATGACCGTCTCGACATTGGCGGCGTCGATGTCTAGCGCCTGGAGCGCCTCTACGGGATGGCGGATCAGCCCGCGCCCACGGCGTTCTGCCTCCCCCGGGCCAAACCCGGTATCGACGACAATAGTACGGTCAGCGTTGCGGATGACCCACAGATAGTAGTCCAGCGGCATCGGCCCGGTGTGGGGGTCGGACGCGAGGAAGTTCTCATGCCGCTGCCGGTCGTCCTTGGCGGCGTAGTAGACAGCAAATACCTCGTACGTCTCCGCTTCCGCCATGCCGTCCTCCCCAGGGTGATTGGTTTCTTGCGCAGCGTAGCGGACCAAAGACCTTGCGGCGACCCGCCGTTTCCACCGGACTCGCGGAGTTGGCATGGTTGCCGGACCGATTGTTTCGGGCCGGAGCAACCGACGGCCAATCCGAATTATCTTGCTGGAGATATGGCGCGCCCGGGAAGACTCGAACTCCCAACCTTCTGATCCGTAGTCAGACGCTCTATCCAATTGAGCTACGGGCGCAGCGCCGGTGCTGAAAACACAGAATAACAGCGGCGAAGCGGGGGATATATCATCAGCCCACGCGGCGAATCAATCACACAACGCGGCCCAAATACCGGCGCAGCCAAAAGCGCCTTGCCGTGACTCCGGCCATTCAGTAACCTCGCCGCTGTGAAGAAGCCGGGTTTTCCGGGCCCAGCGCTGCCGTGCGGGGGGGCAAAGCGGGCCGGCGCAGCATGGGGCACCAGGCGTATGGTGGGGACAAAACACGTAGCAGCCGCCATCATCGCGCTTGCAGTGGGCGGGTGTTCGTTCACTCAAGACGCGTTGTTTCCGGCGTTTGGCGGCGAGGACGAAGCGGAGCCCGCCGCCACTGTCAGCGACGAAACCGCCGCCGCACCGGAGCCGATCGCGGCCGCGCCAGGCACTCAGCCGACCGTCGCCCCGGCCCCGCAATTGGGACAAACCGTCTTCGTGCCGACTCGGACCGTGCAGATCACCGATACCGGTACGGAAGTCGGGCGGCGGGTCTCACGCCTGAATGACGACCTGATTCGCCTGCAGGACGAGGTCGGGTCCAGCAATCAGAGTTTGCAGACGCTGCGCGGGCAGTTGGTGGACAATGCCCAGCGCTATAACGGGCTGGTCGGGTCGATCCAGTCGCGGCTGCAGGTCGGGACGACCCCGGGCAACCCGATTCTGACGCGACAGTGGAATGAGGCGCAGGCGCTGTTGGACCAGATCAGCGCCGACATTGGCCAGCTGAACAACCTCTCTAACGGTGTCGCCGACGATAGCGCGCTAGCGGCCTTCATTCTCGAGTCGACTCGGGCGACCTTCGGACTGACAGGCGCCGTTGACGAGGACCATGTGCAGCTGGCGCGGCTCGAGGACGATGTGAACCGGACGGTCGTGCTGATCGACCGGCTGCTGAACGAATTGAATGAGGATGTGAGCCGGCAGACGAACTTTGTCAGCCGCGAGCGCAGCAACCTTACGGTGCTGAGCCTGGCCGTGAAGAATGGCGAGCTGTTCGGCACGAGCCTGTCGAATCGGGCGTTTGCCAGTGCGGCGCCGTCGGCCAGCGCACCACCGTCCCTGGCCGGCACCGCCGCGGCCCGCCGGCCATTGGTGGTGATCCGGTTCGACCGGCCGGTGGTGGAATATGAGCAACCACTGTTCACGGCGGTGAGCGAAGCGCTGGACCGGCGGCCGAACGCGACGTTCGAGTTGGTGGCCGTGGCGCCTGAGGCCGGCACGCCGGCGCAGGTCGCCTTGAGCGCCAGCCGGGCGCGCCGCAACGCGGAAGAGGTGCTGCGCACATTGTCGGCCATGGGACTGCCGGCGGACCGGATCGGCCTCTCCGCGACATCGAGTACCGACGCACAATCGGCGGAAGTGCATGTGTATGTGCGCTGACGCGCAAACCCCGGCCTAGGGCGCGCCGACCCCACAGAATGTCCGATCCTTATCAGAAGAGCTTTCCGGTTTCCTGGGACCAACTGCATCGCGACGCCAAGGCGTTGGCCTGGCGGTTGGCGGAGGAAGGGCCCTGGACCGGGATTGTCGCCATCACCCGCGGCGGGCTGGTCCCGGCCGCCATCGTCGCCCGCGAGCTTGATTTGCGGTTGGTTGATACGGTCTGCGTCGCTTCCTACGACCACAAGACGCAAGGCAAGCCGTCCATATTGAAGCCGGTTCCCGGTGACGGCGATGGTACGTTGATCGTCGACGACCTGGTGGATACGGGGCGTACCGCGGCGGTGGTGCGGGAGATGCTGCCGAAAGCTCACTTCGCGACGGTTTACGCTAAGCCCGCCGGACGTCCCCTGGTCGACACTTTCATCACCGAAGTCAGCCAGGACACCTGGATCTATTTCCCGTGGGACATGGAGCTGCAGTTCGTGCAGCCCATCGCCTCGGGCCGTGGCGACTAGGTCACCATCCGCCAAACCCGCAGGCGCGGGTCCAACACATCGCGCAGACCGTCGCCCAACAGGTTGAGGCCAAGTACCGCCAGGGCAATCGCGACACCGGGAAAGATCGCCAAGGTCGGATGCAGCGCCATCAGCGTCTGCGCATCGAACAGCATGCGGCCCCAACTGGGGCTGGGCGGCTGGGTGCCGAGGCCGAGATAGCTCAGTGCCGCTTCGGCCAGGATGGCCACAGCGAACTGGATGGTCGCCTGGACGATCAACACGGGCGCGATGTTCGGCAGCACGTGATCTATGGTGATGCGGGTTGGCCCCTTGCCGATGGCCATGCCGGCCCTTGTGTATTCGAGGCCCCAGACTTGCTGCGCGGCGCCGCGGGTCACGCGCGCAAACACCGGGATGTTGAAAATGCCGATGGCGACGATAGCGTTGACGGCGCCGGGGCCGAGAAACGCGGTGATCAGCAACGCCGAGATGATCGCCGGAAAGGCGAACACGACGTCCGATGTCCGCATCACCAGTTCGTCCGCCCAGCCGCCGCGCGCCGCCGCCCAGGTGCCCAAGGCAACGCCGGCGAAAAGCCCGATGCTCACCGCGACGACCCCGACGGCGATCGAATTGCGCGCGCCGACCATGATGCGTGACAGCACATCCCGGCCGAACTGGTCGGTCCCCAGCCAGTGCGCCGCACTGGGTGTCTGCAGACGTTCGGCAGCGGAGATGGCATCGACGGGATAGGGCGTCCAAACGAAGGACAGCAACGCCAAGCCGAGGACCAACAGCATGATGGCGCTGCCGCCGGCGAGGCTTGGGTGACGCAGCGCCGCCGCGACCGGATGCATGGCGCGCAGTGACGTCACGCCAGCGTCTTCGGCCGCGGG
Organism: Alphaproteobacteria bacterium; assembly: GCA_028279245.1. Taxonomy (GTDB): domain Bacteria; phylum Pseudomonadota; class Alphaproteobacteria; order UBA6615; family UBA6615; genus JANQOE01. The sequence goes on along the minus strand of JANQOE010000130.1, from coordinate 5,904 downwards.
TCGATGACGGCGTAGGCGAGGTCAACGACGAAGTTGATGGTCACCACCAGCGCGACCAGCAGTATCGTCACGTCGCGGACGACGATCAAATCACGCTGGGTGACGGCCTGGAAGATCAGCCGGCCGAGGCCGGGCAGAAAGAAGACGTTTTCGACGACAATCGAGCCGGCGAGCAGGAAGGCGAATTGCAGGCCGAGGATCGTCGTCATCGGGATCAGCGCGTTGCGTAGGACGTGGCGGAACAGAATGGCGCGTTCGGCCACGCCCTTCGCCCGCGCCGTGCGGACGAAATCGGCCCGCAGCGTTTCCAACACCGAGGAGCGCGTGACCCGGGCCAGAATTGCCGCTTCCGGCAGGCCCAAGGCGAGAGCCGGCAGCAGCAACGCCCACAGGCCGGCCCCCAAGCCCGCCTCCCACCCCGGGAAACCGCCGGACGGAAACCAGCGCAGGGTCACGGCAAACAGCAGGACCAGCAGAATTCCGAACCAGAAGTTCGGTATCGCCATACCGACCTGGCTGAACCCCATCACGCCGTAATCGCGCCAACGGTTGTGGTGCGTCGCTGCCAGCATCCCCAACGGCACGGCAAGTACGGTGGAGATGGCGATGGCCATCAAGGCCAACGGCAGCGTGATGCCAAGCCGATCCCGCACCAGATCGGTGACCGGCACACCGTAGGTGTGGCTGAGGCCGGAGCGGCCGCTCAGCAGACCGGCGATCCAATCCACGTAGCGGGTCGATGCCGGCCGGTCGAGCCCGAGTTCAACACGCAGTGCCGCCAGCGTGTCTTCGCGCACCGCGTCGCCGAGGATGATGAGCGCGACATCCCCGGGTAACACTTCGAGCACGACGAAAATGACAAGGCTGGCGGCGGCCAGCGTTATCAGCAGGATGGAGAAGCGGCGGACGGCGTAGGTCAGCATCGCGGCCGACGCCGCCCCCGGTTCTCGCTTATTCGACCCAACGCGCCTGCGTTACGTCGGTCGCCTGGATTGGACTGTTGGCCCACAAGCCTTCCAAGCCCTTGCGCCACACGCCAAGTTTGGCGAGCTGAAACAGGTAACCGTTGACCGCATCGTCGGCGATGATGCGCTGGGCCTGGCCAAACAATTCATTGCGCTGTTGCAGGTCGGCGGTCGTGCCCAGCTCCGCCATCACCGCATTGAAGGCGTCGGAGCTGTAGTTGAAGTAGTAACCGTCGCGGCCGTAGATGCCGATGTCCAACGGCTCAGTATGAGAGACGATCGTCAGATCGAAGTCGTCGCCGCGAAACACCTGCTCCAACCACTGGGCCCATTCGACCGGGATCAGTTCGGCTTCGATGCCGACCTCGGCCAATTGCGCGGCGATGATCTCGCCGCCGCGGCGGGCGTAGGTTGGTGGCGGCAGTTTGATTGTCAGCTCGAGCCCGTTGCCATGGCCCGCCTCCGCCAGCAACGCGCGGGCGGCTTCGGGATCATGGGGCAGATTCCCCGTGAGATCGACGTACGCTGGATGATGGGGCGCGAAGTGCGTGCCGATCGGCGTGCCGAAGCCAAACATGGCCAAGTCAACGATAGCCTGCCGATCGATGGCGTGGGCAATCGCGCGGCGTACCCGCACGTCATCAAAGGGGGGGCGGGCGTTGTTGATGGTCAGGATCGTTTCGCCTTCGGTCGAACCGGCAACGGCCACGTAGTTCGGATCGGCTTGGAACTGCTGGAACGCCTCCGGCGCCTGGGCAATGTTCGGAATGGCATCGATGTCGCCGGCTTGCAGGGCGGCGACCTGCGCGGATGGATCGGGAATGAAGCGGAAGACGACTTTTTCCAGCGACACGCGATCGTCAAAGCGGGCGAGCTCCACACGGTCACCCGGCACCCATTGCTCAAACTTGAACGGCCCGGTGCCGATGGGATTGGTGCCATTGGTCTCGGCAGACTCCGGCGCGACGACCACCGCGTCGCCCCAGCCAAGATTGAACAGCAACGATCCTTCTGGCCGCGACAGGGTGATCTTTACGGTCGCAGGATCGACGGCGTCGACGGACGCGATCGCCTCGAACAGTTGTTTTTGCGCGTTGGTCGAATCTTCGGCGCGGGCGCGGTCGAGGGAGAAGACGACATCGTCGGCGTCGAACGCCGTGCCGTCGTGGAAGCTGACGCCCGTCTTCAGGTTGAATACATATTCCAGCCCGTCCTCCGAAACCGCCCAGTCGGTTGCCAACTGCGGCTGTACGGCACCGGTTTCGTCAATGCGCGTCAGACCCTCAAACACGTTGGCGTAGACGATCTCATCGATGGCGGCCGCGGCGCCGGCGGTTGGATCGAGGCCGGGGCTGGGCTCCAACGTGACGCCGAGTATCAGCGTGTCCTTGGTTTGCGCCAGGGCGCTTGAGGCGCCGAGCAAGGCGATGGCGGCCAGGCCCAACGACCAATGCATGCGTTTCATGGACGCTTCCTTCCCTGAATCTGTGGCGAGACGTTAGCAGCCGCTGCCAAGGCCAGCAATGCACGGCTAGGTTTTGTAACGCTGCCGATAGGCTTGAAATGCGCCCAGGGTGGCGGCCTCGTAAAACGCACGGCCGATGGCGCGGGTCACGCAGTCTGCGGCATGCATGCCGATGCGCGCCACATCGTTGGCAGGGTCAGGCAATGGCTGGCGGCCGGTCGACAGCGCAAAGACGATGTCGCCATCAAACGGCGTATGCACGGGACGCAGGGCGCGGGCCATGCCGTTCTGCGCCATGATCGCCACCCGCTGCGCCTCCACCTTGTTCAGTATCGCGTCGGTCGCGACGGCAACGAGGGTTGTTGCGTGCGTCCGGTCGGCGGCGAGCCGGTAGTCCAGGTCCGCCGCGGGGATCGCGCCGCGCGGCGGTGTCTGGCCGCCCATCTCACCATTCTGCTCGTACATCCAGGCGTGCAGGGTTGCGGTGCCCGGGATGACCGCGGAGCCATATGGATTGGCGGCGGCCAACGCGCCGACCGTCGCGCCGCTGGCATCGTCGACAATCGATGCACTGCCGAGGCCGCCTTTCGAGCCGTCGGCGCAACGTGCGCCGTAGCCGGCGCCGATATTGCCGAGGCCGAAGGTCTCCGCAGCGGAGGCTGCCGCGCGTTCGCCCAGGTCGTGGTAGGGCGGCGCGTTGCCCCATTCCTTGTCGCCGCCATTGTCGAGGTCGAAGAGGATGGCGGCGGGCACGATTGGCACGGTGGCGCCGCGAACGGCCAGGCCACGTCCCTGCCCTGCCAGCCAATTGGCCACGCCGTCCGCCGCGGCGAGACCGAACACGGAGCCGCCGCTGAGGACCAGCGCATGCATGTCGGTGGCGCGGGCGCCCGGCTCCAGTGTGCCGATGTCGCGGGTGCCGGTGCCGCCGCCGCGCACGTCGACGCTGGCCGTGACCGGCGTGTCCGGCAGTAGGACGGTGACGCCGGTGCGCGCCTCAGCATCCTCCGCATTACCGACCTTGAGACCGGGCACATCGGTGATCAGATTGCGCGGGCCCGGCTTGATCAAGCGGCCTCTCCGTACAGTAGGCGCAGCGTGGTGGCGGCCATCACCTTGGCGGAGTCGACCATGTCGTCGATTTCAATGAACTCGTCGGGCTGGTGCGCCAGTTCCAGTTGACCGGGGCCGTAGGCGACGCAGTCGCGCAGTTCGCCGATGCGCATGACATGCTTCTGATCGTAGGTGCCGGGCGACGCCACATGGCGGGCAGCCTTGCCGAGGACACGCTCGATCTCCCGATCCAAGGCGCGGACGACGGGGGCGTCTTCGGCGGTCATGGTCGGCGGGACGGACCATAACTCGCGCATGGTGTAGTCGAACTCCGGCCTGTCCCGGCGTAACTCGTCCAGCAGCTCGACGATTTCGCCGCGCACCTCGTCCTCGGTTTCCTCCATCAGATAACGGCGGTCGAGGACTAGTCGGCAGGTGTCGGCGACCAGGGCGGCCGGAAACCCTTGCTCGTCCGGCTGCTCCGGCAGGCCGCCGTGCAGCGAGTTGAAGTTGAGGGTCGATTGGCGGGCGCCCTCGGGGATCACCGGCATGGCGGTGCGGCGTTGGGCCAGCCGGGGATAAAGCTCCGTCTCCACCTTGGCCAGGAAAGCGGCCATGTTGCGGATCGCCGAGACGCCGAGGAACGGCATCGAGCCATGGGCGATATGGCCCTTCACCTCGACTTCGGCCCACCACACGCCGCGATGGCCGAGGCAAACGCAATCCTTGTGCAGGGGCTCGGGAATGATGACGTGGTCGACCCGGGGCGGCGAGAAATAGCCCTTCTTGGCCAGCCAGGCGACACCGGCATAGCCGCCGGATTCCTCGTCGACGGTGCCGGATATCTCAATGGCGCCGGGAAAGGACCGTCCATCGGCTAAGATGGCCTCGACCGCCACCAGGCTGGCGGCGATCCCCCCCTTCATGTCGCAGGCACCCCGGCCGTAGATGCGGCCATCGCGCGCGGTTCCGGCGTAGGGGTCGAGGGTCCAGCCGTTGCCAGGCTCGACGACGTCGATATGGCCGTTGAAATGGACCGTGGATCCGGGCTGTCCGCCCTCGATCCGGCCGACGACATTGGTGCGGGGGTAGCTGTCGCTGTCGCCCAGGGCGCCTTCGGCGCGCAGGTATTCCACCGTGAAACCGGCCCGCTGGAGCCGGCGGCCGATGAATTCTGCGCAGGGCCGGTAGGCGTCACCGGGCGGATTGACGGTGGGGAAGCGGATCAGATCGGTGGTGAGACTGGCCACTTCGCCCCGGCGATCTTCGACCGCTGCGAGGATTGCGTCCAAATTGGTCAGATGAGATGGCACCGGTCCAGGGTACCGGGCGTCTGAGTGCCCGGCAATGCGCCTTTGCGCGCCTTGCCAGCAACGGTGCCGGGACTATGCTCCGCCGCCATGCCAAATGACTATCCGACCATCACCCTCGCCGAAGGGCGCCACAAACGCGCCCTGGGTGGCCATCCTTGGGTCTATTCGAACGAAATCCAGATGGATGCCGCCGCGAAGGCACTGCCGCCCGGCGGTATCGTGGCCCTGCAGTCTGCCGAAGGTCGTCCGCTCGGCCTCGCCACCTTCAATCCGCATCCGCTGATTGCGGCGCGAATCTTGACCCAGGACCAGCAAGTACAAGTTGACCGTAGCTTGCTGGTCGAACGAATCCGCGCGGCGCTGGCGGTTCGGGAGAAGCTGTTCCCTGCCCCGTTCTACCGGCTGGTGCACGCCGAGGGGGATGCCCTGCCCGGCCTGATTGTCGACCGGTTCGGCGACGTGCTGGTGGTGCAGCAGAATACGGCGGGCATGGGGTTGCTGACCGAGGACCTGCTGGCGGCGCTGGACGAGGTGCTGGCCCCGACGACGGTGATCCTGCGGAACGATTCTGCGGCGCGGGCATTGGAGGGCCTCGACAACGAGGTGCGGGTGGTCAAAGGGTCGCTGGAGGGGCCGGTCGAGCTGTTGGAGAACGGCTGTACCTTCCTATGCGATCCGGCCGGCGGCCAGAAAACCGGCTGGTTCTACGATCAACGGGACAACCGGGCGTTTGTCGCCGCCCTGGCCGAAGGGAAGCGGGTTGTCGACTTCTATACCTATGCCGGCGGCTTTGGCGTGACGGCAGCCGCGCGCGGCGCGGCGGAGGTGATCGCGGTCGATCGGTCCGGCGCCGCGTTGGAGTTGGCGTCGATGGCGGCGCAGCGGAACGGGGTTGCCGAGCGCTGCCGGTTCGTCAAGAACGAGGCGTTCCGCGCGATGCATCAGTTACTTAAGGACGGCGAGTCCTTCGACATCGTCATTGCCGACCCGCCGGCCTTTGTGAAATCGCGTAAGGATCTGGCGGCCGGGCTGCGCGGCTACCGCAAAATGACCGCGGCGGCGGCGCGCATCGTGCGACCCGGCGGCTTTCTGCTGGCCGCGTCATGTT
>JANQOE010000119.1 GCA_028279245.1 Alphaproteobacteria bacterium | reverse complement strand
CAAACTGCAGTGACACCGGCAAGAACGATTCAACAATGCGCGCCGTTAGCAACGGCACGGCGGCACCAGCCGCCAGCCCCAAGACGATACCGCCCGCCGCCAGCACCATCACTTGCAGGAAGAAAGTGCGGAACACCACACCGTGCGGCGCCCCGATACACTTCAGCGTTGCGATCACCCCGGTTTTCTGGTCCAGGTAGGCGCGAATGGCGTTTGCCACGCCGACACCGCCAACCAGCAACACCGTCAGACCGACCAGCGTCAGGAACAATGTCAGCCGTTGCAGCAACCAATCCAATCGCGGCGCGGCGTTGTTGGTGGTTTGCACCCGCCACGTCGCATCCGGAAACGCCGTATCAAGTTGATCTTGCCAACCCCCCAGGTCCGTCCCCCCAGGCAAGCGCAGCCGATAGCTGTAATTGATCAGACTGCCCGGCTGCAGCAAACCCGCATCGGCCAGTGCGTCGCGACTGACCAACACCCGCGGCCCGAGGATCAGGCCGATTGACCCGCTGGCCCGATCGGGTTCCCGTTCGATCACCCCGCGCAAGATGAAGCGTCCGTCGCCGACCCGCACTTCATCGCCGATCTCAAGATCCAGCCGGGTCAGCAGGTTCGGATCGACCAGCGCCCCCCACGCATCACCGTCACGCTCAAGTCCCGCGGACGGTGAAACATCCAACTGACCGTAGAGTGGATAGGCTTCGTCGACCGCCTTCAATTCGACCAGACTGCGCCGCGCCCCGTCCAAGCGGCGAACCATCGACCGCATGGTGCTGGTTTCGCTAAGTGATCCGGTCCCAGCCAAGTATTCCCGCGCGGCTTCGTCGATCGGTTGGTGCACCGTTTGGATGGATACGTCACCGCCGAGCAGCACCTTGGCGTCCGCGCGCAAGCCGCCGAGCACCGCCTCCGACAGCGATCCGACCGCGGCAATCGCCCCGACCCCAAGCGCCAGGCAAGCCAGGAACACCCGGAAACCGGCGACACCGCCGCGCAATTCCCGCCGCGCGAAACGCCAGGCGAGCCCCCAACCGAACATCTACCGGACCGGTTCCGGCGCCCGCGCCGGCGTGTCGGCGACAATCCGCCCGTCATGCATCCGCACCACCCGGTCGCAGCGGGCCGCGACCTCTTCATCATGGGTGATCAGCAACAAAGTTGAACCGTGCCGCCGCTGCAGGTCGAACAGCACCTCGATCACCTGATGCCCGGTTTCGGAATCCAGATTGCCGGTCGGTTCGTCCGCCAACAACAGCGTCGGCCGCGCCACGAACGCCCGGGCCAAGGCGACCCGTTGTTGTTCGCCGCCGGAAAGCTGACTGGGATAGTGGCTTAGGCGATGGGCCAACCCGACGCTGCCCAAACCGGCTTCCGCCTCGGCAAACGCATCGTCCTGCCCGGCCAGCTCCAACGGCACCGCCACATTTTCCAGCGCGGTCATCGTCGGCACCAGATGGAACGCCTGGAACACGATGCCGACATGATCGCGGCGGAACACCGCCAGCCCATCCTCGCTCATCCCGCTCAGCGAATGGCCGGCCACCACCACCTCCCCGCCAGTTGCTTGCTCAAGGCCGGCCAAGATCATCAGCGTGCTGGATTTACCCGAACCAGACGGACCGACCAGGCCGACCGCCTCGCCGGCGGTGACTTCCAGGTCGACACCCTTCAAAATATTGACCTGGCCTTCGGCACTGGCCAAATGAAGCTCGACCTGCTGCAACCGAATGACGGGGCCCGTGTCGCCGATCATGATCCTATCCCGGACACTTCAGCGATATGGCGCGAAGCGGCCGCTTTTCAACGCGTTGATTGTCGGCATGGCGGTCTCTTTCGGCCTGGCGCCGCACCCAGCCGCCGCCGAAACCGTTACTATCGCCACCTTGGGCGACAGTCTCACCGCCGGTTTTGGTCTCGCCGATGAAGATGCGTTCCCCGCACGCCTTGAAACGGCGTTGCAAGAAGCGGGTATCGCCGCACGCGTCGTCAATGGCGGCGTGTCCGGTGACACCACCGCCGGCGGCTTGGCGCGCCTCGACTGGGTCCTGGCGGATGATCCCGACCTTGTGATCGTCGAGTTGGGCGCCAACGATGGATTGCGCGGCCTCGACCCGGCCAAGACTTTCGATAACCTGGACGCCATTCTCACGCGCCTGCGCGAAGAGGACATCGTTGCCGTACTAGCCGGCATGTTTGCGCCGCCCAACCTGGGCTCCGAGTACAGCAAGGCCTTCAATGGCGTCTTCCCCGAACTCGCCGACCGCCACAACGTCGAGTTCTATCCCTTCTTTCTGGAGGGCGTGGCCGCCCAGCCGTCGCTCAACCAGTCCGACGGCATGCATCCGAACGCGGCCGGCGTTGAAGTGATCGTTGCCGGCATCCTGCCCCACATCCGCGTGGCATTGGAGCAACTGGATGGATCGTGACGACACCGGTGCGGACAGCCGGGTCGGCTCGGTCCAGTTCGCCCACGCCGCCGGGCCGGATTGGGGCACCGTCACCGCCAAATGCGCCGCAATGCTCGGCGGCGAACGCCGCGGTTCGATCGGGTTTCTGTATGCAACGGAACCCCTCGCCGCCGAACTGCAGAGCGTCCTGACCTTCCTGCGGGAACGCACCGGCGTCGAAACCTGGGTCGGCGCCGTCGGCACCGGCATCTGCGCCACCGGGGCGGAGTACTTCCAGACCCACGCCGCCGCCGCGCTGGTGCTCGATTTGCCACCCGACGCCTTTCGGCTGCTGCCGGAGATCGGCGACGGCGATCTCGCCTTCACGCCGGAACTGGAGAACTGGCTCGCCGACAACGAACCGCCCCTCGGCATCGTGCATGCCGACCCGCGGACCAGCGATTTGTTGTCGTTGGTGCCGCGCATCGCCGCCGAAACCAACGGCTACCTGGTCGGCGGCCTGACCAGCGCCAACGCCAATCCCTCGCAGATCGCCAACACCGCGACCGTCGGCGGCGTCTCGGGCGTGCTGTTATCCCCGCAAGTCGCGGTCGCCACCGGCCTCACCCAAGGCTGCACACCGATCGGCCCGTCGCACCGGGTGACGTCAATCCAGGACAACGTCATTTTGGAACTCGACGAGCGCCCGGCCCTCGAAGTGTTCAAGGAAGACATCGGCGACCTGCTGGCCCGGGATCTGCGCCGCGTCGCCGGCTACATTCAGGCTGCACTGCCGGTCGCCGGTTCCGACACCGGCGATTATCTGGTGCGCAACCTGACCGCCCTCGACCCCGGCAACGGCTGGCTGGCCGTCGCCGCCGATCTGAACATCGGCGATCATCTGTTCTTTGTCCGCCGCGACGCCGCCGGCGCCATTGCCGACATGGAACGCATGCTGGACGGTCTCAAAGCCCGCACCGCCGGCCGGCCGCCGAAGGCCGCGCTCTACCACACCTGCCTGGCCCGCGGTCCCAACCTGTTCGGACCCGATGCTGAGGAACTCCGCACCATCCAGGACAAGTTCGGCGACATCCCACTGGTCGGCTTTTTTGGCAATGGTGAGATTTCCCACGACCGACTCTATAGCTATACAGGGGTACTGACACTTTTGCTCTGACAGCCGGTGGGCCGACCTGTGATTCGATTGTTCGTCGCGTTGCAACTGCCAGAGGAACACCGCCTGCTGCTCCTCCGCCTGCAGGGCGGATTACCCAACGTCCGCTGGGTACCCGAAGAGAATCTGCACCTGACCCTGCGTTTTGTCGGCGACGTCGACAAACACGTCGCCACCGATCTGGACGAGGAGTTGGCGGCCATCGACAGTGACGCCTTCGCCCTGCGGCTACGTGGTGTCGGCCACTTCGACCGCCGCGGCGCCGCCCGCGCGCTGTGGGCCGGTATCGAAACGTCGCCGGAACTCAGCACCCTGCAGAGCCGCATCGAAAAGGCCGCCGTGCGGGCCGGGCTGGAACCGGAGCGGCGCAAGTTCCACCCCCATGTCACCTTGGCCCGGCTGAAGGGTTTCCCACTCGACCGGCTCGCCGGCTACATGAACGACTATGCGGGTTTCTCTGCGCCGCCTTTCACCGTCTCCAGCTTCGCATTGATGTCGAGCCGGCTGCACAAGGACGGTTCGATCTACACCCCGGAGGCGGAATACGAACTACGCCAAAACCTGCATCTTGCCTACGCATAAGCAGAGGCAGCCGGCACGGCTAGGACCGAGAACCCAACGCCCGCGTCATGATCTCGCCGATCACCTCTGACTTGGCGTCGGCGTAACCCTGCGTGTATTTCCAAACCCGGCGCGCCAGTTCGCGCTTCGCCTCTTCGTACAGCATCCGATCTTCGGCGTTGCGCCGCAGCCAGTCACGAAAGGTCAGCATGCGCTGGATCTCTTCGCAGCCCGCCGAAAAGACGTGGAGATTTCCTTTGACCTTCGGCGGGTTCAACAACCGGTGCTGAAACCAGTCCGACTCGCGGATATGCAGCACATAACCCCGCGCCTCCAGCGGCGGGACGTATGCAGCCTCGTCGGCGGCGTCCGCCACGGCCAGCAGCATGTCGATGATCGGTTTCGCCGCCAGGCCTGGGACCGAGGTCGATCCCACATGCTCCAGCAACAGGACCTTGTCCCCCAGGGCCGCGCGGATCTCCCTATCCTCGGCCGAGAACAGCGCCGGCCAGGCCGGATCTGGGTCCGCCAAGTGAATGGTACTGTTGTGAACCTGAGGCGTCCCGATGGTGGCGGCATGGACCCGCTGTTCCGTCTCCGCTGAGATCGCACTGGCCCGGCCCGCCGCCTCATCGCCCGCCATCGGCCCCAGTCTCCCCTTGCCAACTACATCGCGCGTGCATATTGCAGCCCCGCCAAAAGCGCAACGCAGCAGCGGGTCGCTGGCACCGTTGAGCAATTCAAGCTAGATTGAGCAATTGCACACAGAGTGAGCGAACAAGGAGCGCGGCGTGCCGCTGGATGATCGTCAGGAACAGAAGCTAGATCTAGCGGCCCGGGCGGCCTGGCTCTACTACATCGGCGGCAACACCCAGGACGAGATCGCCAAAAAACTCGGCGTCTCCCGCCAGGCGGCGCAGCGCCTGGTCTCTCTGGCGGTGAGCGAAAAGCTGATCAAATTCCGCCTCGACCACCAGATTGGCGAATGCGAACGGCTCGCCGAGGACCTGCGCGCCCGTTTCGGCCTGCAAGTCTGCGAAGTTGCCCCCAGTGACCCCGCCACCGGCGACCCGGTCCCGGGCATCGCCGATCGGGCTTCGGCCTACCTGCAGAACCTGTTGGCCCAACGCACGCCGCTCCTGCTGGCCTTTGCCACCGGCCGGACCTTGCGTGCAGCCGTCGACCAGCTGCCACGAATGAGCTGCCCGCAGCACAAGGTCGTGTCCTTGGTCGGCAACATGACCCGGGACGGCCGCGCCAGCCGCTACGACGTGGTGATGCGCCTGGCCGACCGGGTCGGCGCGGAGTGCTTTCCCATGCCGATGCCGGTGATCGCCGACAGCGTTGAGGAGCGCCAGGTCCTGGTCTCCCAGCGCGCTTACACCAACGTCCGCGACCTCGCCGGCGCCGCCAAGGTCACCTTCGTCGGCATCGGCGAAGTCCGTTGGCACGGCCCCCTGCACCGGGACGGGTTCGTCAGCGACGAGGAGTTGGCCGAGCTCTTGGATATGGGTGCCGTCGGCGACAGCTCGGCCTGGGTGTTCGACCAGGACGGCCACATCCTCAAAGGCTCTGTCGCCGACCGGCTGATCGGTATCCCCCTGGAAAGCCCGCCCCAACGCCTCACTATCGGCACCGCCGGCGGCGCCGAAAAGGCGGCCGCGATCAAGGCGGCCCTGGCCGGCCGGCTGATTTCCGGGCTGTTCACCGACGAAACCGCGGCACGGGCGATCCTCAGCCAGCCCTGATCGGACCTTCCGACCCCCAAGTCAGCGCACCATTCCTATCGCCCGGCAGCCCTAGGCTGTGCGCGGTACACCCTTGACCTGTGGCGCCATCAGGGGTAAACGCTCAGTATACGAGCAATTGCTCAATCGATATAAATCAACTAATGGGAGGTTCGGGTAGTGTCAGCCCTTCGTAATGCGACAGCCTTCGCCGCGGCACTTTTGGCCAGCACCGCCATTGCCCAGGCGGAGACGCTGACGATTGCCACCGTGAACAACTCTGACATGATCATCATGCAGAAGTTGTCGCCCCAGTGGGAGGAAGCCACCGGCAACAAGCTGGATTGGATCGTCCTGGAAGAGAACGTGCTGCGCCAGCGGGTGACGGTTGATATCGCCGCCGGCGGCGGTCAGTTCGACATCATTACCATCGGCGCGTATGAGGCACCGATCTGGGGCGCCAACGGCTGGCTGACTCCTCTCGACGACCTCGGCGAAGACTACGATTACGACGACATCTACGAAACGGTCCGCGCCGGTCTGTCGGCCGACGGCTCGCTTTACGCGGTGCCGTTCTACGCCGAAAGCTCGTTCACCTTCTATCGGCAGGATCTCGTCGACGCCGCCGGCATTGAGCTGCCGGAAGAGCAGATGACCTACGACCAGTTCCGCGACATCGTTGCCCAGCTGCACGATCCGGATAACGGTGTGTTCGGCACCTGTCAGCGGGGCAAGGCCGGCTGGGGCGAGAACATGGCGTTCGTCGGTCCGCTGGTGAACGCGTTCGGTGGTCGGTGGTTCGACATGGACTGGCAGCCGCAACTCGAAAGCGATGCCTGGAAGAACGCGATCAACTACTACGTCGACCTGATGAACAACTACGGCCCGCCAGGCGCCTCGGCCAACGGACACAATGAGAACCGGGCGCTGTTTGCCGACGGCAAATGCGCGACTTGGGTCGATGCGACATCTGCCGCAGGCTTCATCTTCAACCCCAACGAATCGACCGTTGCGGACAAGACCAACTTCACCCAGGCACCGAAGCAGGTGACCGACAAAGGCACCGGCTGGTTCTGGGCCTGGGCCTTGGCGATCCCCGAGAGCTCCAAGAAGGTGGAAGCCGCGAAGGACTTCCTGAAGTGGTCGACCTCGAAAGAGTACGTCAAGTTGGTTGGCGAGTCCGAAGGCTGGGTTGCTGCACCTCCAGGCACCCGCATGTCGACCTACGAGAACGAAATGTACGTTTCGGCCGCCCCGTTTGCGGAAACTGTCGAAACGTCGATCCTCGCGGCCAATCCGGCCGATGCGACGCTGGAACCGGTGCCGTACACGGGTGTCCAGTTCGTGGCCATTCCTGAGTTCCAAGGGATCGGCAACTTTGTCGGCCAGCAAATCTCGGCGGCCCTCGCCGGTCAGCAATCGGTTGACGAGGCGCTGTCCAATTCGCAAGCCTTCGCGGTGCGCGAAATGACGAAGGCCGGTTACATCAAGTAATCGGTTCCCGGGTGTCGCGGGGCCGGCTGTTTCCGGCCCCGTTCCCCGCACAGCGGACTATGATCAGCACATAACCAACGCTGCCCGGTTGGGGCTGGCGCCGGCAATCTGACGGGGGAGGGACGATGGCCACGCAGCATTCCCGTAACGCCGCCCGGCTGATGATGTCGCCGTCGGTGATCCTGCTTCTCGGCTGGATGCTGATCCCGCTGTCGATGACGATCTTCTTTTCGTTCCAGTTCTACAACCTGCTGCAGCCGGGGCAGGAGACCTTCGCCGGCCTCACGAACTACCGCTTCTTCCTAACGGACCCATCGTTCTTCGACGCCATTCGCAACACGCTGGTGCTGGTTGGCGGCGTCCTCGTGATCACCGTGGTCGGCGGCATCGCGCTCGCGTTGTTGCTCAGTCAGCCGATCTGGGGACAGGGCATCGTCCGCGTCCTGGTGATCGCGCCGTTCTTCGTCATGCCGACCGTCTCCGCGTTGGTCTGGAAGAACATGTTCCTGAACCCGGTGAACGGCCTGTTCGCCCATCTCGCCAACGGGCTGGGCCTGCAACCGATCGACTTCTTCGGCAACTACCCGCTGGCCTCGATCATCGGCATCGTGTCGTGGCAGTGGCTGTCCTTCTCCACCCTGATTATTTTCACGGCGATCCAGTCGCTGGACAGCGAACAACTCGAAGCAGCGGAGATGGACGGTGCAAGCTCCCTGAACCGCTTCATCTACATCATCCTGCCGCATCTCGCCCGAGCGATCACCGTGGTGATCCTGATCCAGACGATTTTCCTGTTGTCGATCTTCGCCGAAATCCTGGTGACGACGAACGGCGGCCCGGGCACCGCCACCACCAACCTGACCTACCTCGTCTATATCCAATCGCTGCTGCAGTTTGACGTCGGCGGCGGCTCTGCCGGTGGTGTCATCGCCATCATCCTTGCCAACATTGTCGCGATCTTCCTGATGCGGATGATCGGCAAGAACCTGGATATCTGACCATGGCGCGCGCTGTATCGACCCGACGCAAGACCAGCTTCACTGTCGCCGCCTGGGCCGTCAGTTTTCTGATCTTCTTCCCGATCCTCTGGACCTTCCTCACCGGCTTCAAGACCGAGGGCGAAGCCATCGCCTCGCCACCGTCATTCCTGTTCTTCGACTGGAACCTGTCGGCCTACGAGGCGGTGAATCAGCGCTCCGACTATCCGAAGCACTTCTTCAACTCAGTGATCATTTCTTTCGGTTCGACCGCATTGGGCCTGCTGATCGCGATCCCGGCGGCCTGGGCAATGGCATTCGTGCCGGCCAAACACACCAAGGACATCTTGATGTGGATGCTCAGCACCAAGATGTTGCCGCCCGTCGGCGTGCTGATTCCGATCTTCCTGATCTTCCGGGATACCGGCCTGTTGGACACAAGGACCGGTCTGGTGATCGTGCTGACGCTGATCAACTTGCCGATCATCATCTGGATGCTCTTCACCTATTTCCGCGAGATCCCCGGAGAGGTCCTGGAAGCCGCACGCATGGACGGCGCCTCGCTTCGAAACGAAATCCTCTACGTGCTAACGCCGATGGCGGTGCCGGGGATTGCCTCGACGCTGCTGCTGAACGTCATCCTGGCCTGGAACGAGGCGTTCTGGACGCTGAACCTGACGGCGGCCGATGCGGCGCCCCTCACCGCGTTCATCGCCGCATTCTCCAGCCCCGAAGGCCTGTTCTACGCCAAGCTCAGTGCGGCTTCGACCATGGCGATCGCGCCGATCGTCATTCTTGGCTGGTTCAGTCAGAAACAACTCGTCCGCGGCATGACCTTCGGCGCGGTCAAATAAAAGTTGGGAAGACGGACATGGGACACATTTCGCTCAACCAGGTAAGCAAGAGCTTCGGCGACGTGAACGTCATCCCGCCGTTGAATCTGGAAATCAACGACGGCGAATTCGTTGTGTTCGTCGGACCCTCAGGTTGCGGCAAGTCCACCCTGCTGCGTCTGATCGCCGGCCTTGAGGACGTGTCCGACGGCAAGATCTTGATCGACGGCACCGACGCCACGATAACGCCCCCGGCCAAGCGCGGGCTTTCCATGGTGTTCCAGTCCTACGCGCTCTATCCGCATATGTCGGTCCGCAAGAACATCGCGTTTCCGTTGAAGATGGCCGGTGTCGAGAAGGAGGAAGCCACGCGCCGCGTCGAAGCGGCCGCTAAGGTCCTCAACCTCACCGAATACCTCAACCGCCGCCCGGGCCAACTCTCCGGCGGCCAGCGCCAACGTGTCGCGATCGGCCGCGCCATTGTCCGCGAACCGAAGGCATTCCTGTTTGACGAACCACTGTCCAACCTGGACGCCGCCTTGCGCGTCAACATGCGCATCGAAATCACCGAACTGCACCGCGATTTGACAACAACCATGATCTACGTGACCCACGATCAAGTCGAAGCCATGACCATGGCCGACAAGATCGTCGTTCTCAATGAAGGCCGGATCGAACAGGTCGGCTCACCGCTGAAGCTCTATCGCGAACCGGCCAACCTGTTCGTCGCCGGCTTCATTGGCAGCCCGCGGATGAACTTCATCACCGGCGCGGCGGCCGAAAAACAAGGCGCCCATACCCTCGGCATCCGTCCCGAACATCTCACAGTTTCAAACTCGGCCGGCGAATGGACCGGCAAGGTTGGCGTCGCAGAACATCTCGGCTCTGACACCTTCCTGCGGATTCACCTCGACGACGGCAGCACGATCACGGCGCGCGGTGACGGCGATTTTGAGGCGGAGCACGGCACCACGGTCTGGCTGTCGCCCGACGCCGAGAAGTTCCACCGCTTCGACGCGTCCGGGATGCGCCTCAACTAGTGGGCCAGAACATCGGCAACACGTGCGGCAACGGCGACCGTCTGGCTGTCGTCCGAATCAAAGGCCGTGCGACTGCCGAATGAAACGAGAAGGGAGAAGCATGTATCTCAAAAAGTTCGACCTGTCCGGCCGGGTTGCCGTGGTCACCGGCGGCGGCCGCGGCATCGGCCACGCCTGCACCCACGCCTTGGCCGAAGCGGGCGCGACAGTGGTGATCGCCGACGTCGATCACGAGGTTGCCGCTGCCGGTCAGGCGGCCCTCGGCGAAGCCGGCTACGAAGCCACCACCGTCACCATGGACGTCACCGACCCCGGCCAGGTCACATCCGCGGCCAACGACCTCGTCAGCCAGTTCGGCCACATCGACATTCTCGTCAACAATGCCGGCATCGCCCGCAGCGGCACCGGCGCCGAGGATGTCAGCGACGAACACTGGCGCAACGTCATCGACGTCAACCTGAACGGCGTCTTCTGGTGCAGCCGCGCGTTTGGCGGCCACATGGTACAGCGCGGCCAAGGCGCCATCGTCAACATCGGCTCCATGTCGGGCTACATTGTCAACCGGCCGCAGGAGCAGTCCTATTACAACGCGTCGAAAGCGGCGGTGCATCACCTCACCCGCTCCCTCGCCGCCGAATGGGCCGAACACAGTGTGCGCGTCAATGCGGTCGCACCGACCTACATCGACACCCCGCTGCTCAAGACCCTGGAGAACGGCGAGGTGTTGAAACGCGATTGGCTGCGCGACACACCGATGCGCCGCCTTGGTCAACCCGAAGAGATCGCCTCCGTCGTCTTGTTCCTCGCCAGTGACGCCGCTAGCCTGATGACCGGTAGCATCGTCCTGGCCGATGGCGGCTTCACCTGCTGGTAGGTTAGAAATGAAATTGCAAGACAAAGTAGCTGTCGTCACCGGCGGCGCCCGCGGCATCGGCCGCGCCATGGCACAAGGGTTTGCCGCTGAAGGCGCCACCGTCGTCATCGCCGACCGTTTGGTGGACGACGCCCATGCCACCGCCGAGGCGATCGGTGAGCGCGCTACCTCGGTCGCCCTCGACGTCACCGACCCGGCGTCCATCGACGCGATGGTGAAAACCGTCGTCGACCGCTGCGGCCGCATTGACATCCTGGTCAACAACGCGGCGATCTTCGAAATGGCGCCGCTGGAGGAGATCACGCCCGAAAGCTATGACCGCGTGTTCGGCGTCAATGTCAAGGGCCTGTTGTTCACCCTGCAAGCGGTCGCCAAGCAGATGATCGCCCAGGGCGACGGCGGCAAGATCGTCAACATGGCCTCCCAGGCCGGCCGCCGCGGCGAAAGCCTGGTCGCCGTCTACTGCGCCAGCAAGGCCGCCGTCATCAGCCTCACCCAGTCCGCCGGCCGCGCCCTGATCAAACACCGCATCAACGTGAACGGCATCGCCCCCGGCGTCGTCGACACCCCGATGTGGGACGAGGTCGATGCGCTGTTTGCCAAATACGAGAACCGCCCGATCGGTGAGAAGAAACGCATCGTCGGCGAAGAAGTCCCCTATGGCCGCATGGGCGTGCCTGAGGATCATATCGGCGCGGCCGTGTTTCTCGCGTCGGCGGACAGCGACTACGTCGTCGCCCAGACCCTGAACGTCGACGGCGGCAACTGGATGAGCTGACGCCCCAGGTTTCAACCGCGCGAACCCGACGCTGAATCCCTTGTTGGCGGTCACGGCGACCGCCAACCCATCTTGATGATCACCGCGAAATACGGTATATTATCCTGAGAGTACGGATCGAACGGTAGCTAAGCCATTGAAAAGGCGAACACTGCCAAACAAACCCAATTTATGACACAGCGGTCCTAAGTCCGCGGATGCACCTTCCGCGCCGCCAAGGCACGGCGGCCGACGGTGGTTTCGCGGTGCAGGATGTAGAGCCCGCTGGCGATCACGACTGCCGCGCCCAGCGCCACATTCAGCCCCGGCACATCGCCCCACAGGACGAAGCCGAGGACCACGGCCCACAGGATATGCAGATAATCGAACGGCGCGATGATCGACCCCGGCGCCATCGCGTAAGCGCGGATCACCAGGATATAGGCGGTGCCGCCCAATAGGCCGAGCGCCAGGAACAGGCCCCAATCCGCCAGGTTCGGTGTCTGCCATTCCGGGATCATCGCCAGCCCGCTCACCAGGCCGCAGACCCAGGTGAAGTGGAAGGCAATGGTCACCGGCGATTCCGACTTGCTCATCTGCCGGCTCATCACCAGGGTCAGGGCGATCGCCAGACAGGCCGCGAGGATCACCAGGGCCGCCGGATCGATCACCCCGGCGCCCGGCCGCAGGATGATCAGCACCCCGCCGAGCCCGACCAGAATGGCCGACCAGCGCCGCCAACCCACCGGCTCCTTCAGCAGGAACACCCCCAGCAGGGTGATGAAAATCGGCGTCACGAAGGCAATCGAGGTGGCTTCCGCCAACGGCAGGTTCTGGAACCCATAGAAAATCCCGCCGGTCGCGCCGACCCCCAGCAGGCCCCGCAGGATATGGCGCCCCGGCACCGCGGTCCGCAGCAGCGACACGCCACCATGCCGCGCCATCAGGAACAGCACCGGGAGCAGCCCGAAGAAATAGCGGAAGAACACGACCTGGCTCACCGGGTAATCGGTAACCAGATTCTTAACCACGGCGTTCTGGACGGCGAACAGCGATACCGCCGCGACCATCAGCAAAATGCCTTTGGAAACAGTACCTTGATCGCTGCCGATCGAGACGGCGGCAGCCGGCGTGGATTGTCGAAAACTGGCGATGGCCATGGCGCACAAACCTTATGTCTGGGCGCCTACGTAGGCCTGTCTCATCCCGGCCGGTAGCGAGCTTTTCTCAGGTCAGTCCCGCCGTAAACGCAGGCCTCAGGTAATAACCCAGCAACATAAAGACCTGGCTAATGGCACCCCGCGCGGCAACCCCTTAGGCCCGCGGGGCCACCTGGCCGTCCGGCGCACCCCAGGCATCGTCGTAGAGAACCGTACCGTCGCTCTGCCGCACCATCGCATCCCGATGGTTCCGGGCCTCGGCCCGTGCGCTGCGGAAGATATCGGCGGTGAAGAAAATCGCCACCAAGACAGCCGTGTGCCCAACCACCGACACGCCAAGTACCGTGTAGGCGCCAATCCACAAGGTGAACACGGCGGACCACATGTAGGACAGGATCATCATATATTGGAACCGGACCATCTTCGGTAACCCGCTGAACGGATTGATGTTCGGGTCCATCACCACATCGTACATCTGACGCAACATGAGAAGTCTCCTTTCAACTGCACTCGTTACGGCAGGTCCTGTTGGCCGGATCACCGGAATTGGCAGCTCGGACTGTGACAAACGGCGAAGGCCTGCGGGTCACCACCCGCTGCAACCTCGGCCGCACCCGTAGAAACGCACGATACGCCAGCTCCAGCAGCGCCGTCGCCCAACCCGGCCGGAACACCCACCCGAGTCCTCGAAACGCCGGCAGCACCGACCACAACGCCACAAAGGCCGCCGCACCGGATACGCAGCTCCCATCCGCCCGCACCGCATGGAAGCGGGCCAAAGCATCCCGCCGGCTCAAACTCGGCGGTAACTGCTCGTCCGGCGCCTGCGAGACGTCGACCCACGCCACCTGATCCGCGCCGCGCCACCGCCGATAGAAGCCGATTTCGCGGGCACACAATGGGCAGGCGCCGTCGTAAAGAACGGTGAGCGCGGGTGCGGTCATCTGCCGGCCTAGTCCGTCTTCAGGACCTCGACCGCATTGCCGTCGGGGTCCTCGATATAGACGGACGCCGTGCCGTCGCGATGTGGTGTCAGGTCACCGAACGCGGCGGCGTCCGAGCGCGCGACCGCGAAGTGCGGCGGGTGTTGCGCCGGCTGCACCAGCGCCAGGCTCACATTGGCGAACCGCAGCAACGCCCAAGTGGCGTCCTGATAACCAATCTCCACATCGAACCGCGCCTGGTACCAGGCAATGCTCCGTTCGATGTCTGAAACCTGCACGGCCACATGGTGTAATTGATCCATGTAGGGGTTACGCATGGCGCCCGTACCCAGACCACAACCCTGCGGCGGACCGTCACGCCCGCCAAAAACCGCCGGGACCGGCGACGATGCCACGCGCAACGACTAATCCAAGCCCGGCGGCACGCCGTACTTTGATAAACTGCAGGATGGCTCGAAAATGTTCTTCCTAGGATACAGCGCCGCCCTCGCCGGCTTCCTCAAAGGGGCTACGATAGGCGCGGCTGTGACATGCATGGCAATGCGAAGGATAGCGAGGCAGCGGAATGCTCATTCGGCTCGGTCTTAACTACGCGGTCCATTTGGCCGGCGGCCTTGCCGTCGGCGCGTTGGCGGTCATGGCGGTGCACTACGCCCGCAAGGCGCAGGCATCACATCGGGAGCCCGCTCATGCGGACAGCGCCGCCCCGCCCGCCGTGGCAGAGGGCTGATGCAATGGCGTTTGCACACCGCCTGCGCCACAGCCTGCTCGCCTTGACCTTGCTTTTTGCATCCGGCGCCGCCGCCGCGCAGACCACGGCCCACGACTTCACCTTCACCGCCATCGAAGGCGGCGAGTTGCCTCTGCGCCAATACCAGGGCAAACCCGTGCTAGTGGTCAACACCGCATCCTTCTGCGGCTTCACTCACCAATATGAGGGGCTAGCCGATCTGTGGGCGCAATACCGCGACCGCGGTTTGGTCATCGTCGGCGTACCGTCCAACGACTTCGGCGCGCAAGAACCAAGCTCCAATGATGAGATCCAACATTTCTGCGAAGTGACCTACGGCATCGACTTCCCGATGACCGCCAAGGTCCACGTGAAAGGCGAAGCAGCCCATCCGTTCTATACATGGGCGGCGGCCGAATTGGGCCGTGTCGCCGTGCCGCGCTGGAACTTTCACAAGTATCTGGTGTCGCCGGAGGGCAAACTCGTCGACTGGTTCTCCACCGTGACGTCACCAACGTCGAAACGCGTCACCCGGGCGATCGAAGAGTTGTTACCGCCGGAAGCCTGACGAACCGACCCCATGCTGCTCCCCTCGTTGCAGCCTGGCGCCAGCGCCGTAGTGATTGGCGCCACCGGCGGTCTTGGTCAGGCGTTCGTCAATCGCTTGGCTGGCGAAGACAATATCGGCCAGGTGTTCGCCTTGTCCCGGCACCCGCCTGTGGAACCACGGTCGGCGGTCACCTGGGTACCAATCGATCTCGATGCGGAAGGCACAATCGAGGCGGCCGTGAACACGGTCCGTGAAGCTTGCAGTCAAATCGATCTGGTGATCGTCGCCAGCGGCATACTGCATGGTGGGACAGACCTGCAGCCCGAGAAGACGTGGCGCACCCTGAATGCCGCAGCGTTTGAGCGCGTATTTGCCGTCAATACCTTCGGGCCGGCGCTCGTCGCCAAGCATTTCTTGCCGTTGCTGCGGCGGGATCGTAAGGCGGTGTTTGCCGCCGTGTCGGCGCGGGTCGGCAGTATCGGCGACAACCAACTCGGCGGCTGGTACGCCTATCGTGCATCGAAAGCCGCGCTCAACATGATCATCAAGACGCTGTCCATCGAACTGGCACGGCGCTATCCGGACGCAGTTTGCGTTGGCCTGCATCCGGGGACCGTCAACACCGCGCTATCGAAACCCTTCCAGAGCGGCGTGCCCCCGCAACGACTATTCACACCCGATGACGCGGCCACGCACCTGCTTGGCGTCATCGATCGACTGACACCGGAAGACACGGGTCACCTGTTCGCCTGGGACGGCCAGCGCATCCCGTTTTAACGAATCTCGCCGCGCGGTGATCCGGCCGAAACGGCAAGTCGTACAGCATGCACTTTCCTCAAACACTGGAGACGAATGTGAGCATCATCCGTCGTTCTATTCTTTCGGCTGCCCTGGCGATCCCCCTCGCGCTGGGCGCCGTGACGGCGAAAGCCGCCGACATCGTGGACACCGCCGTATCGGCCGGACAGTTCGAAACCCTGGTTGCAGCCGTGCAGGCCGCCGGCCTGGTTGAGGTGCTGAAGGGTGAGGGGCCGTTCACGGTTTTCGCGCCAACCGATGAAGCCTTCGCCAAGTTGCCGGAAGGCACGGTCGAGGATCTACTGAAGCCAGAAAACCAAGAGCAGCTCGTCGCGGTTCTCACCTACCACGTGGTGCCCGGCAAGATCATGTCCGGCGACATCGCCGGCCAAACGACGATGGTCGAAACTGTTCAGGGCGGCAAACTCTCTGTCGATGCCACCGACGGCGTCAAGATCGACGAAGCCACGGTTGTGTCAGCCGACATCGAAGCGTCGAACGGCGTCATTCACGTCATCGACTCCGTGGTGCTGCCTGAATAGGCATACGCTACGAAACGCGGAAAGGGCCGGATCATCCCCGGCCCTTGTCTGCGTGACCGCAGCGCGAACCCCGCCCCCTCAACCGACAAATCGCTTTAGCGTTTCCGCAACCGGCGGCAGATAGCCAGCCCCGAACAGCCGCACATGCACCAGCAACGGATAGAGATTGTAGAGGTCGCGCCGCGCTTCGAAGAAGCCAAGCGTCAGCGGCCGCCGGTCCTGATACGCCTCGAAGAACGCTACCCCAAACGTATTGAATAAGGTGGCGTAGGCCAGCTCGATCTCCGGATGGCCATAGTAGATCGCCGGGTCGATAAAGCCGCTGATCGTCGACCCGCCCGGCCCGCGCCGGCACAAAACATTGCCGCCCCACAAATCCCCATGCAGCAACGCCGGCCTGTCCGGCTCTTCCAGCCACCGGCCCAACCGCCCCGCCAAAGTTTCGCACTGGCACCGCAGATCGGCGGGCAGTTGCCCCACCTCCGCCGCCAACCCCGCCATGTAAAGCAGCCGGTGTTCAGCAAAGAACGCCACCCAGCGTTCACTCGGCGGATTGGGTTGCGGCAGCGGCCCGATCAGGGTGTCGCGCACCAATCCGAACCGCGTCGCGGTCACACTATGCAGGGCCGCCAGATGCCCGGCCGCATCCCGCTCCGCCGCGTCATCGATCCGCCCGTCATTCGGCAGTTCTTCGAGCAGCAGCAGCCGGTCGTCCGCATGCAATACTGCCGGCACGGGCAGCACGCTGTGTTCGGCCAGATAGCCCAGCATCCAGCCTTCCAGGCCCAGCCCGCCCGAGCCGCCGACCTTCGCCACCAACTGCCGCCCATCGGCCAACGCAACCGCATACACCTCGCCGACGCAGCCACCCGACAGCGGCCGCTTGCCCCGGACCTCGGCGCCGGCCGCGGCGGCAATCGCCGCATCGACCGGGGTCACTGCTCCGCTTTGAGGGTATCGGCCAGTCCGGCGGCGGCGGTTTCGATCAAATCGAGCGCAAACTCGAAATCCCGCTCATCGCCATAATAAGGATCAGGCACCTCGCCCACGGCGCTGTCGGCGGCGAACGACATCAGCATTTCGAGCCGCGCCGCCGCCTTTTTCGGCCTCAGCCTTTCCAGACTGGACAGATGACCGTTGTCGCAGGCGAGAATCAGGTCGAAGGATTTGAAATCGTCCTTCCGCACCTGCCGCGCCGCATGGTCCGAAATGTCGACCCCGCGCCGTGAAGCCGCCGCCACCGCCCGCGGATCGGCCCCATCGCCGATGTGATAGCCGTTGGTCCCGGCCGATTCGACATGCGCCGCCACCCCAGCCCCGTCAAGCGCCTGCCGCAATACACCTTCCGCGGTGGGCGAGCGGCAGATGTTGCCCGAGCAGACGACAAGGATACGGATCATGCTGGTAATGTCGGCTCCGCGCCCGCTCGTCCGTCGAACAGGCGATAAGAAGGATCAGTCCATGCTCTATACAATGCTCATTTATCAGGCCGAAGCGGTATCCGACAGTTTTTCCCCGGAAGACCAGGAAAAGGCCCTCGCCGGCCACCGCACCCTGCAAGAAGAGACCAAAGGCAACGGGCAGTTCATCGCCGCCAATGAGCTGATGCCCGCCACCACCGCAACCACCGTTTCCGTGCGCGCCGGCCGCGAGGACATCACCGATGGCCCGTTCGCCGAAACCAAGGAGCTGCTGATCGGCTTCTACATTTTCGACTGCGCCGACCTGGATGAAGCCATCGACCGCGCCAAGCAAATCCCCCACTGCTTCACCGGCCATATCGAGATCCGGCCCGTGAAGTATTACGACGCCACCGCTGTCGACGGCGCGGCAGCCTGACTTGCCGGCCACCCCCAACGAACTCGGGATCATCCTGCGCGCCGCGCGCACCCCGGCGCTGGCCACCCTGACCCGCCAACTGCGCAATATGGACATGGCGGAGGACGCCCTGCAGGAGGCGATGGCCCGCGCCGTCGTCACCTGGCCGATGCGCGGCCTGCCCGACAACCCGACCGCCTGGCTGATTCACGCGGCGAAGAACTGCGCCATCGACATCCTGCGCCGCCGCCGCCTCGAAACCCGCTATCTGGAAGAACAGTGGGCCGAACCCGCCGCCCCCGCCGATCCACCCGAGGACGGCCATCTGCGCGACGACATGCTGCGGCTGATCTGCACCTGCTGTCACCCGGTCCTGACCGAATCGTCCCAGGTCGCGCTGACCCTGAAGGTCGTCGCCGGCCTGTCCGTCGATGAAATTGCCAAGGCGTTTCTGGTGGCACCCACCAACATGGAACGCCGCATCACCCGCGCCAAAACCAAACTGCGCGACGCCGGCGTGCCCTACGAAGTGCCGGCACCGCCGGAACTGGCGGACCGCCGCCGCGCGGTGCTGAAAACCGTCTATCTGATCTTCAACGAAGGCTACAAAAGCACCGCCGGCCCGGATCTGTTGCGGCCCTATCTGTGCGACCACGCCATCCGGCTCGGCCGCCTATTGGCCCGACTGTTCCGCCACGAGCCCGAGGTGAGCGGCCTGCTGGCCCTCATGCTGTTACACCACGCCCGCTGGCGCACCCGCGCCGGCCCGGACGGCGATGTCATCACCCTGGACCAGCAGGATCGCGCCGAATGGGACCGACCTATGATCGCCGAAGGCCTGGCCCTGGTCGAAAAGTCACTACGGCGCGGCGACCCGGGCCCCTATCAGGTGCAAGCCGCCATCGCCGCCGTGCATTGCCGCGCCACCGACTTCGCCGCCACCGACTGGCCCGAAATCGTCCGGCTGTATGGCGTGTTGGAACGCTACCAGCCCTCGCCAGTCATCACCCTGAACCGGGCAGTGGCGGTCGCCCAAGCCGAAGGCCCCGCCGCCGGCCTCGCCCTACTCGAGACCATCGCCACGACGCCGCAGATGCGCGACTACCCCCAGTTCCACGGCGCCCGCGCCGCACTGCTGGCGGAAATTGGCGACGTGGAAGCGGCCCGCGACGGTTTCCGTAGGGCCGAAGAACTGGCGCCGACCGATAGCGAGAAAACCTACTTCGCCCGTAAATCCGCATCGCTGCCCGACTGACGGGCCAACGCGCTGGACCGCGGGCACAAACGCTGTCGTACGCGTCATGTCCGGAATCGCGTTCTCCTCTCGTCGTCTGTGCATTCGGCGCCACTGGGTGCCGTGTGAACAAACAGAGAGGAGAACGCGATGGCCTCCCCAATGGCATTGGCCGAACAGTATTGGACGGCGTTCAGCACCGGTGATACCGCCAAGCTGAACGACATTATCAACGACGACATCTCGTTCGAGGGGCCGATGGTCCAACTATCCGGCCGGGAGTCCTTCATGCAGGCGATGACCGGCATGGCCCAGACCTGGAAATGCAGTCACGAGCCGATCCAGCGTGTCGAAGACGGCGACACTGCCGTGATGCTCTACGATTTCGTCATGACCGAGCCGGTCAAACAAACGGTCCGCATGACCGAGTGGTTCCGCACCCGCGACGGCAAACTGAGCGAGATCAAGCTGCTGTTCGACACCGCGAAATTCACCTCGCCCGCCGACATGTAGTCATCGGGGGCAGTGCGTCGTCCCGGCCCGCCGCCCTTACCTTGCCTTCGGTGAGCGAGGGCCTAGTCGAAGAAGTCCGCGTCATCTTCCGACAGATAGGGCTTGGTTCGCTCGGGGTTCAGTTCGACCCCCATGCCGGGGCGGTCCCACACATCGATCATGCCGTTCTTGACGATCGGGTCGGGCAGGCCGTCGACGATGTCATACCACCAGGTCGGGTTCCCCGCCGGATACTCGAAGGCGATGAAGTTTTGTGGCAGGGTCGCGCACACCTGCACCAACGCCGCAAGACCGAGCAAGCCGTCGCCGGTGCCGTGCGGGGCCATCATGATGCCATGCAGGTTAGCGTATTCCGCCACCCACTTCAGTTCGGCGATCCCGCCGACATCGCACGGGTCCGGGCCTATGACGTTGACCGCGTGGCCTTCGATCAGACCCTTGAAGTTCTGCCGCAGATAAATCTGCTCGCCCGTGTGGATCGGCGTGGTCGTCGCCTGGGTCACGTCGCGATAAACATCCGCGTTGACGTATTGGGTGTAGTCGCCGGTGATCATGTCTTCCAGCCACATCAGGTTCAGCGGCTCGACCGCGCGCGCAAAGCGCAGCGCGTCCCGCGCTGTGAACCCGGGGCCGCAGTCGAGCGCCAGCCCGACGTCATCGCCCAACACCTCCTTCATCGCTTCGACACAGGCGACGATATGCTTCAGCCCACGCTCAGTGAGCGTGCCGGTATCAGCGAACCCATGGAAGACTTTGTGCTGGCCGGGCGGATCGCCGTAGTAGAAACCCGGCACCGCCTCTTTCATCGGACTGTGAAAGGCGATGCCCTGTTTGACGATGGTAAAGCCCTCCGGCAACGCCTTCATCCGCGCTGCCTCTTCGGCATAATCCGCCGGGTCGAAGCTTTGCATCGGCACGCGGAGCGCCCCGTTGTAGACCCGCACCTGGTCGCGCACCTTGCCGCCCAACAGCTTGTAGACCGGCAGACCCGCCGCCTTCCCGGCAATGTCCCAGAGCGCCATCTCGATCACGCTGACCGCCGAGCCCCATGGTTTGAACCCACCGCGCGGCCGGATGCGCAGCATAACCCTTTCGACATCGGTCGGGTCCTGGCCGATCAGCGCTTCACGGAAGTAGAGGATGTTCGGCTTCAGGAAAGGTTTGTATTGCTCGACCTCGCCATATCCGCTGATCCCCTCATCCGTGACAATCCGGACCACCGGGTTCTTGCCGATAACGGCGCATTTCACGTCGAC
Organism: Alphaproteobacteria bacterium; assembly: GCA_028279245.1. Taxonomy (GTDB): domain Bacteria; phylum Pseudomonadota; class Alphaproteobacteria; order UBA6615; family UBA6615; genus JANQOE01. The sequence continues at coordinate 21,897 of JANQOE010000119.1, read as the reverse complement.
GATTTTCATCTGCCTGCCAGTTTTTTCGCGATGTCGACGACAAGTGTCGCAGCGCCATCGTCCGCCGGTCAAGCGCAGCCCTGGAACAGTTAGTGCAACGGGCCTACTTGCGCGGGCCATGATGCGAGCGCTATCGTTGTAAGCGCAGGCCTCCAGCAGGATCAAATAAAACGAACGAGGCCGCCAAAGCGCATCTAGAGGAAGGAATGGAATGACTCAATTCCCAAAAGGAATACGTGTGCTGCCAAGACTGCTCGGCAGCACCGCACTGACCACGCTGTTCGGCGTAGGTCTTGTCGCATCCTATTTGCACGCACCGCATGACGCAGCGGCGCAGGCCGTCGACCCGGCGGATTGGACGCCGGAGTACATCTCAAGCATCGCCGGTACCATCGAAGTCGACACCGCCGCCGAGTGCAGCGCGGTCGTGCCATCCGACTACGAGGGCAAGCTAACCTATTGGTACATCGCCCCGAACGAAGCATCGCCGCTACTCGATCACGAAATCGACGCGCAGTTCTGGGAAGCGTTCGGCGCGGCGTATCCGAACATCGAAGTCGAGATTCAGTCGCAAGACTACAACCAGATGCTCAACAAGATCCGCACCGCGGCGGTCGGCAACGCAGCGCCGATGGTCGCCCGGTTGCCGATCCTGTGGGGCGTCGAGTTCGCCGCGAAAGGCCAACTGTCCGAGTTCGGGCCGGAGGATGTTGGCTATTCGGTTGAGGAGTTCTGGCCGGGCGCGATGAAGTCAGTCACCTGGCGCGGCAACACCTACGGCGTGCCGAGCAACAACGAAACCATGGCGCTCGTTTGGAACGCCTCGATCTTCGAGGAAGCCGGGCTCGATCCGGAGCGTGGTCCGGACACCTGGGAAGAGCTGGTGCAGTTCTCTAATCAAATCAAAGAGAACACCGGCAAGAACGGTTACGGCCTGGTCGCCCGGACCAATGCCGGCAACACGCCGTTCCGCTTTATGCCGCAACTGTGGGCCTACAGCGCCGGTGCCCTGGACGAGGCCAACGACGCCCCGACCTATGAGACCATCGCCATCAACAGCGATGGCGGAAAGGCGGCGCTGCAGCTCTCCTACGATATGTATGTACGCGACAAGTCGGTGCCGGTCTCGGCATTGACCAACACCCAGACCGAAAACCGCGATCCCTTCATTGCCAATCAATTGGCGATGGTGATCAGCCATCCGAGCGAATACGCGGCGATGATCGACCGGGCCGCACGTGCCACCGGTCAGGAAAAGGAGATCGCCGACAGGGTGGTCGCCAACATGCGGTACGGGCTAATCCCACGCGGTCCGGAGCGGCGCGCCGTCGTGTTCGGCGGGTCGAACCTGCATGTCTTCAATCCGGACGTGGTCGATGGTGGCGAAGTCGACATGGAAGCCGCCAAGGCGCTGGTCTGCTTCTGGGCCGGTCCGGAATGGTCGACCAAGATCTCCTGGACCAACTCGAACCCGGGCAACTTGCGCGGTTTCCAGACCTCCTGGATGAAAGAGCGGCTGGAGGAGATCAAGTTCCTCGACGTGACAACATCCATGTTGGCGCACGGTGTGCCGTTCCCGGTGATTCCGGAGTCGCCGGAGATCATGAACATCATCGTGCCTGAAATGCTGCAAAACGCCCTGACCGAGAAGATGTCAGTGGCGGAAGCAGCCGATGACGCAGCCGAGAAAATCGAAAGCGTGATCAGCGGCTTCTAGTTTGTTGCACTCGGACCCCAGCCGGCGTTCGTAAGCCGGCCGGGGTCCAACTTCACAGGACCTGTCATCGTGACCACCGCAACCTATCAGGTTGACACGAGAGCACCGCGCCCCGTGCGACGGCCGCGCCGCCGTAGCGTTTGGGCGGAGATGCGGCACCGTTGGGCGGACTATATGTATGTGCTGCCGGCGCTTGCTGTGATGATGGCGGTCATCGCCTACCCGATTTACTACACCGTCTTTCTTTCCTTCTTTAAGACGCCGCCCAGCCTGGCGATGGACGACAAGATCTTTGTCGGCTTCGAGAACTACGGGCGCATCCTGACCAACGACAGCTTCTGGTCCACCACCTGGAACACGCTGATCTGGACGTTCTTTTCGACTTTCTTCGCCTACGTGCTGGGCTTTGGCGCGGCACTGGTCATCAACCGGGAATTCATCGGCCGCGGCATCGCCCGCGGCATTTTGTTGATCCCATATGTCATCAGCGCAGTTGCGGCTGCTTACGTGTGGCGCTGGATCTACCACAGCGACTTTGGCGTGCTGGGCGCACTGCTGACCCAGCTCGGCCTGGCCGACGGACCGGTCGTCTTGCTCGACAGTGTCGACCGGGTGTTGACGGCGCTGATCGTCGTCAACGTCTGGAAAGAGTTTCCCTTCGCGATGATCATGATGCTGGCCGGTTTGCAAACCGTGCCCGACCAGCTCCATCGCGCCGCGCGGGTTGACGGCGCCAGCGCCTGGCAGCGCTTCTGGCATATCACCGTGCCGCATCTGAAAGGCGTCACGCTGATCACCGTACTGCTGTTGATGGTGACCAATCTCGGCAGTGCGTTCACCATTCCGTGGATCATGACCGGCGGCGGCCCGGTCGGTGCCTCCCACATTTGGATCACCCAGATCTACGAGATCGCCTTCGGCCGCATCCGCTTCGGCATTGCATCGGCCTACTCGGTTATTCTCTTCATTGCGATCATGTCGCTGGGCGTCGTCTACGTACGCGCGCTGACCGGCGGCGACGAACGGAGGCGCCAGGAATGACCGCCATCGCGGAGAATCAAGCGGACGTTCGGCGCGAAAGCCGCGCGCCCCGCCGCAGCTTCGGCCATTGGGGGCTGGTCGGCTGGGTCTACCTGGTCGCCCTCCTGTTGTTCGCCATCCTGCCGATGATCTGGATGGTGCTGACCTCGGTGAAGGGACAGTTCTCGGCACTGCAATACCCGCCGCAATGGATCCCCCAAAACCCGACGCTGGAGGAATACCGGCGCCTGCTGTCGCCAAACAACGACGTCGGGCAGGAGTTCATCGGCTATCTGCTCAACAGCATCTGGGTTTCGACCGCGACGACAGTACTCGGCCTGTTGGTCGCGGTACCGGCGGCCTATGCATTCTCCCGCTTCCGCTTTCCGGGGCGCCAGTTCCTGTTCTACGCGGTCCTGCTGCGCAACATGTTCCCGGCGGTGGTCTTCCTGATGCCGCTGTTCATCATGATGCGCTGGTTCGGTCTGGTAAATACCCAGTGGTCGCTGATCCTGACCTACCTCACCTTCGGTCTGCCGCTGTCGATCTGGCTGCTGAAGGGCTTCTACGACAACATCCCCGTGGAGCTGGAACGGGCCGCGCGTATCGACGGCGCCTCGCGGTTCAAGGCGTTTGTCTTGGTGGTCATGCCGCTGTCGACCCCCGGCATCATCGCCACCGCGATCTATTCCTTCATCCTGGCGTGGAACGAATATGTCTACGCGCTGACCTTCGTGAACTCGAAAAGCAAGCTCACACTGCCTGTCGGGCTGGAGCGCTTCTTCACCGAGTACGCCACCAACTGGCCCGGCCTAATGGCCGCGTCCTTCATTATGAGCGTGCCGGTGGTCGTCCTGTTCCTCGTTCTACAGAAATACTTTGTCCGGGCCCTGACCGAGGGCGCGGTGAAGACCTAGCCCCCCAAGGTAGGGAGCACGTTCATGGAGAACATCGATGGCTGAAGTTCGGTTGCACAACGTCGTCAAAGCCTATGGCGATGTATTGGCGGTCAACGATGTCTCGCTGACCATTGAAGACGGCGACTTTGTCGCGCTGGTCGGCCCGTCCGGCTGCGGCAAGACCACGACGCTCAACCTGATCGCCGGTCTGATCGAGCTGACAGATGGCGATATCTTCATCGGCGACCGGCTAATCAACGAGGTCGATCCAAAGGACCGGGACATCGCAATGGTCTTCCAGAACTACGCGCTGTACCCGAACAAGAACATCTTCCAGAACCTGGCCTTCCCGCTGAAAATGCGGAAGCTGCCGAGCGCCCAGATCGAGACCAAGGTGCGCGAGGCCGCCAAGTTGCTGAGCATCGAACATCTGCTGGAGCGGCGGCCGCGCGAACTCTCCGGCGGACAGCAACAGCGGGTGGCCCTCGGCCGGGCGCTGGTGCGCGATCCGCTGGTGTTCCTGATGGACGAACCCTTGTCCAACCTCGACGCCAAGCTGCGCGTGCAGATGCGGTCCGAGCTCAAGCGCTTTCATCAGGACCTGAATGCCACCGTCATCTACGTCACCCACGACCAACTCGAAGCGGTGACCATGGCCGATAAGATGGCGGTGATGAGCGGCGGCTTTCTGCAGCAATACGACACACCAAAACGAGTCTTCGAACAGCCGAACAACACCTTCGTCGCCGGCTTCGTCGGCAGCCCCGCGATGAACCTGATGAATCTGAAAGTCGTCGGCAACGGCGGCGGCGCGGAACTGCAGAGCGAGGCCGCCGGCTGGCGTTACGCCCTGTCACCGGCCAATGCGCAACGTGCCTTGCAAGCCCGTTCCGACGAGATTGTGCTCGGCGCCCGGCACAGCACCATCGCCGTGCATCGGGAAGCGGCGCCGGGAACGGTCGCCGGTCGCGTCTACACGGTCGAACCGACCGGCGATATCACCTACGCCCATGTCAATCTGGGCTCCGAAAGCATCGTCGTCAGCGTCACCCCTGACGTCGACCTGGCGTCCGATGATTCGGTCTGGATCGATTTCGATCAGGACAAACTGCACCTGTTCGACGGCCAGACGCAGAACGCCCTGCTCAACAGCTAGCCGCCAGCAACCAATCCGGACATTGCCGGCGGCGCCGGCATGTGCCCTAAATGGGCCATGCCAAAGATCGCGTTCGCTGGCATCCTGCAACGGCATCTGTCCGTCGAACCAGAAACCGTCGACGGCACGACGGTGTACGAAGCATTGCACGAGGTTTTCGCGTCCAACCCACGCCTGCGCGGCTATCTGCTGGACGATCAGGGCGCCATCCGTAAGCATGTGGTGATCTACCTGAACGAAACGCCGATCGCTGACCGGCGCCACCAAACCGACACAGTGGGACCGGATGACGAGCTGTTTGTGTTTCAGGCATTGTCCGGGGGTTAGGAAGGCATGACAGATCGCATCTATGTCGGCACCCACAAGGGCCTGTTTCTGTTGGAACGACAGGCCGGCGGCTGGGAGATTGCGCACACGCATTTTCTCGGCGATCCGGTCAGCGCTATCGCCGAAGCAAACGGCCACCTGCACGCCGCCCTGGATCTTGGCCATTTCGGCTGCAAGATGTGGCGCGGCGACCCGGGCGCCCGCAATTGGGGGGAACAGCCGGCACCGCAGTACCCGGAGAAGCCAGCCGACACCGACGACAAGAATCCGTGGTCGACCCAACTCGTCTGGACCATTGAGGACGGGGGCGTGCCCGGCCGGTTATGGGCCGGCACCGTCCCCGGCGGCCTGTTCCGCTCCGACGACAGCGGGGCGAACTGGGCGCTGGTCCGGCCGCTGTGGGACGACCCGACGCGCGCGGAGTGGTTCGGCGGCGGCTACGATCAACCCGGTATCCACTCAATCTGTGTGCATCCGCGAAACCCAGCGGATCTGACCGTCGCGGTCTCCTGCGCCGGCAACTGGCACAGCGCGGACGCCGGGGAGACCTGGGAGGTCAGGGCCGATGGCATGACCGCCTCTTATGCGCCGCCGGAGCGGGCCGGCATCCAACACATCCAGGACCCCCACCGCGTCGTCCAATGCGCGGAGGTGCCGGATGTCAAGTGGTGCCAACACCATGACACCGCCTACCGCAGCACCGACCAGGGGCGGCATTGGCGGGAGCTCGAGACACTGCAGCCCTCCCGCTTCGGCTTCGCCGTTGCAGCCCATCCCCATGACCCGGAAACTGCCTGGTTCGTGCCAGCCGTTAAGGACGAATGCCGCGTTCCGGTTGACGCCAAACTCGTCGTCAGCCGCACGCGCGACGGCGGTGCGACGTTCGAGGTCTTGTCGGCGGGACTGCCAGAGCAGCCCTCCTACGACCTCGTGTACCGGCATGGGCTGGATGTCGACGCGGCCGGCGAGCGGCTGGTGTTCGGCTCGACCACCGGCGGACTGTGGACGTCCGACGACGGCGGCGACCATTGGCATGCATTGCCGGCCCGCCTGCCCCCGGTCAACTGCGTACGCTTCGCCCGTTGAACCAAATCGTTATCCTGACCGGCGCCGGTATTTCCAAGGAGTCCGGACTGGCCACCTTCCGCGATGCCGACGGCATCTGGGCCAAGATGCGGATCGAGGACGTCGCCACCCCCCGAGGCGTTCGCCCGAGACCCCGACCGGGTCCATGCCTTCTACAATGCGCGGCGCGAACAGCTTCGCGACGCGCAGATCGAACCGAACGCCGCGCATCGCGCTCTCGCCGAGTTGGAACAAAAGCGCGACGTCTTGGTCGTCACCCAAAACATCGATGATCTGCACGAACGCGCAGGCAGCCGCAACATCATCCACATGCATGGGGAGCTGTCGAAACAACTCTGCAGCGCTTGCGGTGCGACCGCGCCAGCACCCGACGAACTATCAATGGACCTGGTTTGCGCCAGCTGCGGCAAAACGGGCGGGCTGCGGCCCGACGTCGTCTGGTTCGGCGAAATGCCCTATCACATGGATCGCATAGAAACGGCCCTCGCCGACTGCGCGCTGTTTGTGTCCATCGGCACCTCCGGCAATGTGTATCCCGCCGCCGGTTTCGTCAGCCAAGCCAAATATGCGGGGGCACGCACCGTCGAACTCAACCTCGAGCCTTCGGAGGGCGCGACCCTGTTCGACGAGGCCCGCTACGGCGCGGCGACCGAAACGGTCCCCGCCTTCGTCGCGGAACAACTGCGTGGCTAGGCTCGACAAGCTGCTGCGCGAGATCCGGGCTTGCCGCATTTGCGAGGCCCATTTGCCGCTTGGCCCACGCCCGGTGGTGCGCGCCCAACGCAGCGCCCGCATCTGCATCGTCGGTCAGGCGCCTGGCACCCGCGTCCACGCAAGCGGCATTCCCTGGAACGACCCCTCGGGCGACCGCCTGCGCGGCTGGCTGGATTTGGACCGCGACACTTTCTACGACGAGACGCGCATTGCCATCGTGCCCATGGGATTCTGCTACCCCGGGCAAGCAAAAAGCGGCGGCGACAACCCGCCGCGCCCGGAATGCGCGCCCGAATGGCACGAACCCCTGCGCGCCCTGCTGCCGAACATCGAACTGACCATCCTCGCCGGCCAATACGGACAACGTCACTACCTCGGCAAGACCCGTAGGAAGACCCTAACCGACACTGTCAAGGCCTGGCGCGACTACCTGCCCGACTTCCTGCCGACGCCCCACCCGAGTTGGCGCACCACCGGCTGGCAAAAGCGCAACCCGTGGTTCGAGAAGGAGTTGCTACCGGTGCTCAGAAGCAGGACCCACGAACTCCTGTAGCAGGGTACACCAAAGCCCGTTCAGCCACTGTCAGTATCGTTTCATGAACCTGCAATATGTCTTTGCTTCCGTCGGGATGATGGTGGAATGATTCGGCCCGCGAGGGCCACATTGGCGAGGAGTCCACCATGATCGTGCCAAACCTTATGGTCACCGACATGCAGCGGTCGGTTGCCTTCTACCGCGACGTGCTGGGGATGAAGCTGACCATGGCCATTTCCCCAAGCCGCGAAGTCCTGGCGGACAGCGACGGCAGCGGCGCCGTGTTCGCGACGCTCGAATGGGACGGCGACCAGCTCATGCTGCAGACCGTTGAAAGCTTGGCCGCGGACGTGCCGAGCTTCAGTCCCGGCCAACGGCCGACCGCCGGCGGCACGGTCTACTTTCGCGGCCTCCATCCCGATACCGTGGCCGAGCGTGTTGTGTCCGGGCAAATCGTCAAGGGTCCGGAGCTAGCCTGGTACGGCATGAAGGAACTGTATCTGCGCGACCCCGACGGCCACATCATTTGTTTGGGCGCCCCGGAAGGCCCGCCGCCGACCGGTTAGCGCCACGAACCTAGTTCTGGATCGGCGACTCTTCGATTGTCACCTGGTCGGCGTAGAAGGCGACCAGCCCATTGAGTTCAGTTGCGAAGTCAAACGGCTGCGGGTAGGTCCAGGCGATTTTCGGCTGAGCGACCGTGCCCGTCTCATCCAACAGGTCGAAATACGCGGCATCGCCCTTCAGCGGACAATGTGTGGAGGTATCGTTCGGGCCAAGACTTGCACGGACATCGGCGCGCGGCACATAGATGACCGGATCGTACACGTCGCGGCCGACTTCGAGCAGCCGGACAGCCCCGGTCGACTCCGCCAACACAGCGCCGTCGCGCAGAATCCGTACCCGCCGACCGACCGGCTTCAACCGCATGAAATGGCGGATCTCAGCCGGATTGTGAATGGTCGCAGTGGCGAGGGTCACGTCAGCTTGTTCGGCCATCCGTCTCTTCATTATCGCGAACAGCCCGGCACGCCCACTAATGCGCGCAACCGTCCCGGCCAAGGTGCCGCGCCTCCATCAGCCGATAGAAGTCGGTGAGTGTCTTGCCGGACTCCAGCCGAAACCTGTCGCCGTTTCCGGTCATGCCGGCGATCCGATCCAACCGGAACATGCGGAAATCGTCCCGCAGCTCGCACCAGGCGACCAGCGTCCAGACCTTGCCCCAAAACCAGAGTCCGAGCGGCCGCACCGCCCGCTCGGTCGGCCGGCCCTCGGCATCGAGATAGGCGAGTGTCAGCCGCTGCCGCTGTTCCACCGCCCGTTCGATGGCATCGATCCGGTCCCGCACCTCAGGCGTCATCTCGTTGGCAATGGCGTGAATCTGCACCTGATCGGCGCGTGCCCGCTCCGCGTCCGGCAACACCGCCTCGATCTTCACCAGCGCTTCTTCCGCCGCCCGCGCCATAGCTGCTCCGCCCCAGGCACGGATCATCCGCGCGCCAGCCACCAGCGCGACAATTTCATCTCGACTGAACATGAGGGGCGGCAGATCGTATCCATCGCGCATCAAGTAGCCGACGCCGGCTTCGCCATCGATCGGCACGCCAGTGGATTGCAGATCGGCGATATCGCGATAGATCGTCCGTTCGGAGACCTCGAGCCATTCGGCAAGTTTCATCGCCGTGACGAGCCGACCGCCGCGCAAATACTGCACAATCTGGAACAGGCGGTCGGCACGTCGCATGGCGCGGTCCTAGTTGTAGGCAAACAGCCCGATCGAGTTACCGTCGGGATCGAGACAATAGGCGAACCGGCCCACCGGAATGGCGATCGGCTCCGACAACACATGGCCGCCCGCGTCCTTCACCCGTGCCATCGTCGTCTCCAGCTTATCCGGAACGGCGAAATGCACGGTCGGCCCGCTGCCTTCCGGTGCTGGCTTGCCCGGATACAGGTGGCCGGCGATGCCCTTCCCGTCGGCGGTTGGGAACATCGCCATCGGGTTCGGCCCACTCACATCCTTCTCCATCGCGAGGTTGAACACCTTGTTGTAGAAGGCGATGGACTTGTCGAGATCGGTCACCGGGATTTCGGCCCAGACGGTGAAATGTTCGGGTTTGAAGCTCATGGCGGCACTCTCCTTGAGGGTTTCAACCCGGCGATCCTGGCAGAGGCCTCCTGACAGCCTTCTGTCAGGAGGCTTGGCACCACCGCGAATCGTTCAGGCCGCCGCATCCTCCAGGATCATATCTGCCGCTTTCTCGCCGATCATGATCGCCGGCGCATTGGTGTTACCCGAAACCAGCGTCGGCATGATGCTGCAATCCGCCACCCGCAGCCCGGCCACCCCGCGGACCCGCAACTGCGGATCGACCACCGCTTTCTCATCCGGACCCATGCGGCAGGTCCCAACGGGGTGGAAGATCGTCGAGGCCGTCGCCTGCACATAATCGAGGATCTCGTCGTCCGACCGCACCTCCGGCCCGGGGATCCGTTCGGCCACGACCTGCGAGGCAAAGGCAGACGTCTCGGCAATCCGGCGCGCCACCTTGAAACCCTCAACCATGACGCGCTGGTCGGCGGCCTCGCCCAGAAAGTTGAGACGAATGGCCGGCGCCTGCCGCGGATCCGCCGAGGTAATCTCGACCCGGCCACGACTCTGAGGCCGGAGACAACACACGGAAGAAGTAACGCCCGAATAGGAGTGCAGGCTCTTCCCCGGACCGTCCGCACTGAACGGAATGAAGTGAAACTGAATGTCGGGGGTGGCCGATTCCGGCAGTGCCCGCGCAAACAATGTGACCTGCCCGGCACTGAGCGCCATCGGCCCGCTGCGCGTCAGAACATAGCGCAGGAAGGTCCGCGCCTTGCCGAAGATCGATCGCACCTCGTCATTGACGGACCTCGGCTCGCGCAATTCGTGCACCAGCCGAATCTGCGGATGATCCTGCAGGTTTGCCCCCACGCCGGGCAGCGCGACGACCGTCTCGATACCAGCGGCACGCAACATGTCGGGCGCGCCGATCCCTGAGATCTGCAGGATTTGCGGCGAGTTGATCGCACCCGCGGCGAGGATGATCTCCCGCGCCGCGCCAACCCGGCGCGACTCACCGCCTTTTTCATACGCGACCTCAACGGCGCGCCCGTCGACGACCTTGATGGCCGTTGTCAGCGCATTGGTTTCGACGTGCAGGTTCACCCGTGACCGCACCGGCTTGAGATAGGCCACCGCCGCGGAACAACGGCGCCCGTCGCGTGAGGATGTCTGAAACAGCGCGACGCCTTCTTGCTCCGCGCCATTGTAGTCATCGGCGCGCGGAATCCCCGCCTCCTCCGCCGCCGTCAGAAACGCATCGCAGATCGGGCGCGCGTCGGGGACAATCGACACCTTGACCGGACCGCCCCGGCCGCGCAGCGCGCTGTCGCCCTTGTCATAGTCCTCGCTGCGCTTGAAATACGGCAGCACGTCGGAGAAGGACCAGCCATCGTTGCCAAGCTGACGCCAGTGATCGTAGTCGGCCGCCTGCCCGCGCACCCAGGCCATCCCGTTGATGGAACTACAGCCACCCAGCACCTTGCCCCGGGGATAGGGGATGCGCCGTCCCTTAAGGCCGGGGTTGGGCGCGCTCTCATATCCCCAGCCGAGGCGCTTATCGAAGATCGTGCGGTAATAGCCGATCGGAATATGGATCCAGGGGCTGCGGTCCGGACCGCCGGCCTCCAGCAACAGCACCCGATTGTGTGGATCGGCCGACAGGCGGTTCGCCAGGACACACCCCGAGGACCCCGCGCCGACAACGATATAGTCGTATTTTTCCATCTTCGCTCCCTTTGCGCCAAGCTTAGCACGCAGGCAGCTTGAGTGCTTCGAACCGGTCCGTCGCCGCGATTAAGTCGCCGACCACATCCGCATCAAGTTGTTGTAGATGTTGCCGAGTTCGTCGAGATGCGGCGAGTCCGGATGGTCGCGGATGATGTCCATCCGCATGTGCCGATACCGCGCCAGCATCGCGCGCTGCCGCGGGTCGCGAATGAAGCTCTGCGCCCAGCCGAAACAGGCGAGCCGCGCCCCACGGGTTACCGGCCGCACCTCATGCACCGTCGACCCCTCGTAGACGATCGCATCCCCAGCGGCCAGCTTGACCTCTTCCTCGCCGTGATCGGTGTAGATCACCATCTCGCCGCCGTCGTAATCGTCGGGCTCGGCGAGAAACACTGTGAAAGAGACGTCGGTGCGCACCGCCTCTGCCATGCTCGGCCCGACGATCGCCGCGTCATTGTGGCGGCCGTAGAACATGCCGTCGGCATAGCGATTGAAGTTCAGATGCATCTTCATCGGAAACGCGGCCCCGGTGAACTCCTCCCGGTCGAGCAGCGCGTCGCGCACCATGTCCAGCAGCGCCTGGGCATCCTCGCCGCCCATCCGCACCTGCTGGTTTTGTTTCACCGCCTTGCCCAGAGTGGCCCCGGTCGCCCGGCCATCGACATAAGGCGCCTTGTTCATCAGCATACGCGCCTTGGCGATTTGTTCCCGGGTCAGCACCCCGGGGATGTCCTTTAGCAGCATCTCTTATCCTTCCGCCGCGGCTTCTGCCTCCAGCGCCTCCATATCCTCGTCTGATAGTCCAAAGTGATGACCGATCTCATGTACGAGCACATGGCGAACCAGATGCACCAGGTCTTCCCCGGTCTCGCACCAGTAATCCAGCAGCGGCCGCCGGTAGAGGAATATCAGATCGACGTCCTCCGGCGTCGCGCTGACGCTTTTCTGGTCGAGGCTCACGCCGTGATAAAGGCCCAGCAGGTCGAAGCCGCTCTCCAGTCCCATGTCCCGCATGGTCTGCTCGTCCGGAAAATCCACCACGCGAATGGCGACCCCGTCCACCCGTTCCGCCAGGACGGCTGGGATTGTCGCAAACGCATCGGCGGCCAAGCGCTCGATATCGGCCAGGGTCGGCGGGCCCGCAAAATCCATGCGTGGACACTACCGGCTTGATCCGCCAGGCAACAAGATCCAGGTACCCATTGAGCCGAAACAGGAGGTTGGAATGGCAGATCGACTCACCGGCGCGGCGCGCACGGATGCACTGGCCGGCCTCCCGGACTGGCAAGAGACGGAAGGCCGGGATGCGATCGTCCGCGCCTACCAGTTCCCCGATTTCAACCAGGCCATGGCCTTCATGGTAAGGGTCGCGCTGAAGGCCGAGCAGATGAACCACCACCCCGAATGGTTCAACGTCTACAACCGGGTCGAAGTGACCCTCGCCACCCACGACGCCGGCGGGGTGACCGAGCTGGACGTGACCCTGGCCAAATTCATGGATGCAGCAGCCGCCTAGCCGAATGTGCGGCCAGGACTAATTCACGCGGGTTGAAAAGGAGGCAACAATGATCAAGGGCCTGCACCACAACGCCTATCGCTGCCGGGATTCCGAAGAAACCCGGAAATTCTACGAAGACTTCCTGGGCCTGCCGCTGGCCGGCACCCTGGAGATCACCGAGAGCAAGACCGGCCGCGAAACCAAGGCGCTCCATACCTTCTACGAAATGGACAACGGCTCCTACCTGGCATTCTTCGAAGTGCCCGATCAGCCTTTCACTTTCACCGACCAGCACGACTACGACCTGCACATCGCGCTGGAGGTCGAGCGGACCGTGCTGGAACCGATGATGGAAAAGGGCAAGGCCGCCGGCATCGAAACCCGCGGTGTCGCCGACCACCATTTCATCCATTCCATCTATTTCCGTGACCCGAACGGCTACGTCATCGAGCTGACCGCCAAGCTCGACGGCCACGACGAGGAGATGAATCCGTCGACCAACGGCGCCCGCGCCAAACTCGATAGCTGGCAGGCAAGCAAGGCGGCCTAGTCGCCGCTGCCCGCCCTGGCCCGCGCCTGCTTGGCCAATTGCGCCTCGCGCCGCGCGATGTAGATCGCCGAACCCGCGATCACGGCCGCACCGACCCAGGTCCACATATCCGACACCTCGCCGAACGCAAAGAACGCGATCACCGCGATAAACGGCAGGCGCAGATAGTCGAACGGAATGACATAGGACGCATCGGCCAGCGCCATCGCCCGCGTGAAGAAGTAGTGCGAGACCACACCGACCGCGCCCATCACCACGACAATCGTCCAGCCAAACGCCGACGGCCATTCCCACACAAACACTGCGAACGCGAACAACATCGGTAGCGGCAGGACGTTCATGTAGAGCAGGATTGTCGGCGCACTGTCGGTCCGCGTCAGGACCTTCACGAACAACACGCTGACTGTCATCGTTGCCGCCGCCAGCAATGGCAACGCCATCGCTGGCGAAACCTCCGCAACGCCCGGACGCACGATGATCAACACGCCGACAAAGCCGATGGCGGTCGCCGACCAACGCCGGCTGCGGACCGTTTCGCCGAGAAACAACGCTGCACCGATGGTCGCAAACAACGGCGCCGTGAAGTTCAGCGATACCGCCTGGGCCATTGGCAGCAGCGTAAGAGATGAAAACCATAACAACGCGGTTACGGTAGTCACGCAGGCGCGCAGCGCGTGCAGCCCCAAACGTTGGGAGCGCCAACCACCGAGACGAACAAGCCAGGGCAAGGCGAAGCAAGCACCAAAGAAGAACCGCAAAAACGCGACCTGAAATGGGTGCAGCTCACCCGCGGCAACGCGCACCAATGCGTTCATGCCGGAGAAGCCTAGGGCTGCCAGCACCATCAGAATTGCGCCGGCGACCGCCGGTGACAACGAGCCCAGCAGCCGCGTTACTTTGGTGGGCCGGGCCGCGACATTGTCATTGGGTGCTTTTGCGACCACCGCAACAACCTAGTCGAGCGGCCGCAGCGAGGAAAGCGGCGGGGACGCATACCAGCCCAGCACGACCGCCTAACCGGTCTCTCCAATCTCCGCCAACAGCCAATCGGTAAACGCCGCGATCTTCACCCGTTCCGCCGACACTTCCGGGCACACAACGTAATAGGCCCAATCGCCGACCAACGAGACTTCGAACAACCGCACCAACCGCCCGGCCGCCAAATCATCGTCGGCCAGGGGCGAGCGGCCCAATGCCACGCCCTGCCCTTCGACCGCCGCTTGTATGACCATGCTGCCGCGGTTGAACACGGTCCCGCGCGTCGCATCGACGTCGGTGACCCCGGCGGTCCGCAACCAGACCGCCCAGTTGATCGTCATATGATCTTCATGCAGCAGCGTGTGATGGCGCAGGTCCGACGGCTCCCGCAGCGGCGCGCCGCGTTGCAGCAGGGCTGGGCTGCACACCGGGTAGTAGGTCTCACTAAACAGTTTGGTGGCTTTCAATCCCGGCCAATTGCCGCGGCCATAACGAATCGCCAGGTCCACATCGCTGCGCGCAAAGTCGATGGACGTCTCGTCCGCGTGAATGCGCACCTCGATATCGGGATGCTTGTCCCGGAACAGCGACAACCGCGGCACCAGCCAGGCGGACGCGAACGACGTCGTGGTGCTGACCGTCAACTGGCCGGTCGACTCATGCAGCAGCATGCGCTCCGTCGCGCCGGCGATCAGATCGAAGGCATCGCGAACATCAGGCAGATAGTGCTGCCCCTCCTCGGTGAGCAGCAACGCCCGGTTCGCCCGCCGGAACAGTTGC
The DNA here is from genome assembly GCA_028279245.1 of Alphaproteobacteria bacterium. Taxonomy (GTDB): domain Bacteria; phylum Pseudomonadota; class Alphaproteobacteria; order UBA6615; family UBA6615; genus JANQOE01. The sequence goes on along the minus strand of JANQOE010000119.1, from coordinate 6,814 downwards.
ACGCCGAGGCGTTCTTCCAACGCCTTCACCTGATGGCTCACCGCCGCCTGGGTTACCGAAAGCTCGTCGGCGGCCCGGGTGAAACTAAGGTGCCGTGCCGCTGCCTCGAAGGCCCGCAGACCGTTCAGCGGCGGCAGCCGGCGGGCCACGGACTCACCTTAGTTTTTCTCATGAAAAACCCAAGAAACTCTCGTTTGTAGATCGCCTTAGACTAGCACATCTTAAGGCTCTGTATAGGGCACTGCACCCGCCGAGAGGCGAGGAAGGGAACCAGAGCCATGAGAACTGCTAATGTATCGAGACAATTCTTTGCCCCATTTGCCCGGCCGGAAGGCGCCATTCTCCGCCTCCTACGCAAGGGCGTCGATACCTGGATCCTGTGGCAACGCCGTGCCGACGACCGCCGCCGCCTGCTGGAGATGTCGGGCCACCTGTGGCGCGACATCGGGGTGGACCGATTGACCCTGGCCAAAGAAGCCCACAAGCCGTTCTGGCGCGCCTAAGGGGTGCGCAAGCGCGCTAGCGGCGATAGGATCGGGCGGCCATAGCCCCCGGTCCGAATGCCATCTTCCATTCCGCTGCTTTACGGCACGACCGTCCTCATTTGGGGGTCGAGTTGGCTGGCCATCACCTTCCAACTCGGCTCTGTCGCGCCGTCCTGGTCCGTCGCCTGGCGCTTCTTGCTGGCGGCGGCGATTCTGTTCGCCATCCGGGCGCTGCGGGAACGCCGTCCCCTGCCTGGCATCCGGCTGCAGGCCGGTATGGCACTGCAAGGCGCGCTATTGTTTTCCGTCAACTACTACCTTTTCTACCTGGCGATCGGCTTTATCCCGAGCGGCTTGACCGCCGTGGTCTTCTCGCTGATCCAAGTCATGAACACAGTGTTCGCCGCCCTGTTCTTCGGCTATCCGATCCGAGCACGCGTTGTCGTGGGCGGGCTTGTCGGCATCACCGGCCTGTCCTTAATCTTTCTTCCGGCCCTAACCGACACGGCCTTCGACGCAGGCACGGTCATCGGGCTGCTGCTCTCGTTGGCCGCTACCGCCAGCGCTTCATTAGGTAACATGGCGGCGATGGCCAACCAGCGCCGTGGATTGAGCGTCACCGAATCGAACACCTTCGGCATGGCCTATGGTGCCGCTCTGACAACCGTGTTCGCACTGGCACACTTCGTCATTCTCAATGGACCGGCGCCAAGCTTCGATTTCTCACCAGCCTATGTGTTAAGCCTGCTGCACCTAACACTGCTGGCCTCGATTGTCGGCTTCTGGGCCTATCTGACACTGCTCAATCGGATCGGGCCGGACCGCGCCGCTTACGCAACAATTCTGTTCCCGGTCGTCGCGCTGGGTCTGTCGACCGCGTTCGAGGGCTATCAGTGGACCCTGTCTGCGGCCACCGGCGTGGTTCTAGTCCTGGCCGGCAATCTCATCGTCATGACTCGCATTGCCACCCCCCGACTTGCGGAGAAAACCCCATGAGCCTCCTCCAGCATTTCAAGACGCTGGCTGTCTACAATGACTGGGCCAACCGCCGCCTCTACGACGCCTGCGCCGAACTATCGGAAGATGCGTATCTCGCGGAGCGACCGGCTTTCTTCAAATCGATCCATGGCACCCTGAACCACATCCTGATCGGCGACCGCATGTGGATCGGCCGGATCGTTGGCGTCGATTCCGGCCTCAAACGGCTCGACGAAGTTCTGTATCCGAACATCGAAGCGTTGCGCGCAGCCCGCGAGGCCGAGGACCAACGCATCGACGAAGTCGTAAACGGCCTCAGCGAAACCGACCTACAGCAAGACTACAGCTACAAAACCGTGAGTTTCGGCGCGATGACATCGCCGCTGTGGCACATGCTGGGCCACCTGTTTAATCACCAGACTCATCACCGTGGCCAAGTGCACGACCAACTGACTCAGACGACGGTGGCGCCACCACCCCTGGATCTCATGTACTATTTGCGCGAAGCGGCGTAGAGCGGGCGCTCGGACAGGAGCATCCGGTTCACAGAGTTGAAGGTGTCGTAAAGCAAGCCAAACTGGCGGGCGACACCCTCGGCACCCAGGTCCGGGCGCAGCTTGCACACATCGGCGACAATTTCGTCAATGCTGCGTTGTCCATCGATGCGTTGCATGAGCGCACGGGCCAGCGGCGGCACCGGCAGAAACAACGCACCATCGCGCTCAGAGAATTTGATCTGACCGCCGGCGGGAATGCTGTCGATCACCTCCGGCCTGACATTCACCAGAGTCGGAATCATATCGGCATCAGTCGGATCGGGTGGCTGCACAGGGTTCTCGGTTCGCACCGCTTGGAACACATGCTTGCGGCGACGGCCGGTAAATAGTTCAGCGAACGCCGCCCGCGCCAGCGGTTCCATGTCAGCGAGCAGACGGCGCAACCGCGGCGCAGCACCAAAGACATTCGCGTCGTACTGCACCGGCTCCAGGAACGACACCACCCGCAGTCCGGCGGCCGCGCAAAGCTCGCCGATCTCCGGCACCCGATACGACCGGTCAATCGCGTGCAGCAACAAGTCGTAACGTCCGGTATCACTCGCCTGATGATCGCGGATAAACGGGTTGTGCCGCAGCCAGTTGCTGTCCGGCAGCGCATCCAACAGCGCCCGTGTTCGCGCCAGCCGCACCTCGTCGCCAAGCGACGCCGGTGCAATCAGCCGCAGGATGTCCTGCAGATGATAGACCCCGGTGCGGCCCAGAGTCGCGTACAGCATGATCCCGAGGCCGCCATCCGGCACCAGCACCGAGACCAGGGCGCGCAACCCTGACAGCGGATCGGGCAGGTGATGCAGTACGCCGCAACAGTCGACATAGTCGAACACACCAAGATCGAGCGACTGCACCTCCAGCAACGAGCCCTGCACGAAACGCACATTGTCGAGGCCGCGGATCCGCACCCGGCCCCGTGCGATGTCGAGGCTGGCTTCGCTCAGGTCGACCTGCACGACCTCGCCATCGGTGCCCGCATCCTGCAACTGCTGCGCTAGCATCACCGTTGCGTCGCCGGTGCCACCGCCTGCCACCAAAGCCCGAAACGGCTTACTGAAATCGCGGCGCCCGCCGAATACATAGTGGTTCACGTCAGCCAGGTCGCTGGGGATGCCGCGCAACAGCCGCTGTCGTTCATCTTCCGGATCGCGCGACGGATAGGGAAACGACTCGTACTGGGACTTCACTTGGGCGGTTCGCGTTTCCGCCGGCTGCGGTTCTTCCACCTCGGCGTGCTCCTGCCGACGCCGGACAACCAGCACATGCTCAATCATGTCCCCCGCCAGCAACTCGGCGACAACACATCGGTCGACAAAGGACAGCTCGGCGAAGAGTTGGCGCAGCAATCCCGACTGCACCAGCGCCGCGGGATCGTAGCGATCCGCCGGCAGCACGCCCTCCAGCGACAACGCGTGTGCGTCCAGCCAATCGACGATCTGACGCAGGGTCTGTCCCTCAGGCGCAGGCATAAGCAGCTGGTCCGGGTCGAGCTCACCATAATCGACGGGCCCGCGCCGCAGGCGATGCGTCGGCGGCAATGACGCCAACAAAGCCTCAACCGTGGCTTCGGTCCGTTCTTCCACCGGCAACAACGCCAACATGCCGCGCACATCGTCCAGACCGAGCCGCCCCAACGCGCCGGCGATCCGGCAGAGCAGCGCTCCTTCGGTGGACAGGTGCGGCTGGTAGATTTCCCAGTGTGCTTCAAGGCCCGCTAAATCCAGCAGCTCCCCGCGTAAGTCGATACAGTCGAAGACCCCGGTGGGCGACGACGCAACGGTGACGGTGGTCCCGGCGCCACTTGCACCGCCGGGTTGACCGTCCAAACAAACAAGTTCGTGCGCGGCCCCCGATCGGTCGACGTCCTCCGCCAACACCTGTAGAAGCCCCGTCGCATCGCCACGCGCGCACAGGACCCGCAAGGCCGATTGCGGTGACTCTTTCAGGACTGTTGGATCGAACACCGTGCTAGCCAGGCAACAAGACCGCCCCGGGCCGGAGGCTACCGACCAGCGTGCCCGCCCAGTTCCGCAGCGGCACGCGCAGACGCTCCGCTAACGCCTGCTGCTCCGCGTCCTGCAAGGCACCGAGCCGAACAAGTGTGCCCATGATCGCGACTTCCGCCGCGCGCGATGCGCCGTCGGCAATCTTCAGAGCCACACCGAGACCCAACGCCGGCAACGCCGCACAAAAAACACCCTCGGCACCATTCTTCACGATCACCCGCCCGTTGGTGGTGCGCAAAACATCGGTGACCAGATGTCCATCCCAAGCGACCAACTCCGGCTCCGCCGCCATCGCCTGTCGTAACCGAGTGGTAGCCGCGACCCGCCGCTCCGAAGCGCTGACTGGCGATGCGAACCGCGCCATGCCGCGCGCAATAGCACTGAGTGGCATAGCCACAACCGGAATGCCGCATCCATCGATCCCTGCCGTGGCACCACGAACATCGACGTCACATGTTTCGGTCAGCGCATCGAACACCCGCTGTTGCACCGGATGTCCCGATGCGAGATAGCCTTTCGGCACGTCGCCGCAGTGCACGGCGGTTGTCAGCATGCCGGCATGCTTGCCGGAGCAGTTATTGTGCAGCGCCGTCGGCACCGCGCCCGAGCGGATCATCGCCTTCCGCGAATCGCCATGGCTCGGACTCTGACAGCCACACGCGAGGTCGGCCTCGGTCAGGCCGACGCGGCCCAGCCATTCGGCAACGCACCGGGCCTGGCGCGCGGTGCCCCCATGCGAGGCACAGGCCAAGGCCAGTTCCACATCGCCGAGACCGAACGCCTCCGCCGCACCGGTTTCGAGCAGCGGCAGTGCCTGTAACGGCTTGATCGCCGAGCGCGGGTAGACTGGACGGTCGATGTCGCCAAGGGAGAGCACGACCTTGCCACCGGCATCGACCACAGCAACGGATCCGCGATGGCTGCTCTCTACCAGATCGCCGCGGGTGGCTTCGACCAGGACCGGCTCGTCGGACATCGCGGCAACTTGCCCGCTCGCCCTGCCCCGTGCAAGCTGCGCCGATGCGCGGCTACTTCGGTATCGGGGTCGAAGGAATCAGCAAGGCGATGAATGTGGGCAGCATCATGCGCACCGCCCACGCCTTCGGCGCCAGCTTCTTATTCACCGTGGGCGCGGTCTATCGACGCCGCGAAGGAAACCTCTCGGACACGTCGAGCGCCGCGGAGCGAGTGCCGCTGTTCGAGCATGACCGGCCGGCCGACCTGCGCTTGCCACGCGAATGTGCGCTGGTCGGCGTCGAACTGGTCGACGACGCCATCGATCTGCCCAGCTTTCGGCATCCCCGCGCCGCCGCCTATGTGCTTGGCCCGGAACGGGGCGAGCTATCGCCCGACCTGTTGTCGCGGTGCACTTACACCGTGAAGATCCCGACCAGCTTCTGCGTAAATGTCGGGATCGCAGCCGCCATAGTCATGTACGACCGCACGCTGACCTTGGGGCGTCACGCGCCGCGCCCGGTTGGTCCCGGCGCGCCGACCGAAACCTTACCGCCGGACGTTTTCGGCGCACCGGTCATCCGGAGAAAAAGCACGAAGCATTCGTGACAGATACGACAACCTGTGACTTCACATCAGGAATCGCCTGAGCTAAGTACATGCGCATGAAGCTGAGTCGAGTCTCGCAGGCACTGTTTGCCGTCGCGGTGTGTGCGCTCGCTTTTGCAACGCACGCAACCGCTCAGTCCGAACCCGAGCAGATTGGGGAGTTCGGAGACTGGATCGCATACAAGACCGGGGCCGGACAGGATCAATTCTGTTACATGGTCTCGCGGCCGCAGGACGCGTCGCTACGCGACCGGCGCGGCGAGATCTTTTACCTGGTGTGGCATCGCCCCGGGACCAAGGAATGGGACGTCGTCCAAGTCGACATCGGCTACACCTTCAAGCAGGAGACCGATGTCGAGGTGACGATCGGCGGTCAAACCTGGAACCTGTTCACCAATAACGGGAATGCCTGGGCCTACGAAGCCGATGACGATAGCCAGATCGTCAGGGCGATGCGGGCCGGGGCGCGGATGTCGGTCAAGGGCACGTCAAGCCGCAACAACCCGACCACCGACAGCTACTCCCTGAGCGGCGTCACCAAGGCCCACAACGCCATTAACCAAGCCTGCGGCCGCTAACCCCTTCGCCGGCGCGCTGTTGCCGGTCGTCGCTGAACCCCTTAAGTGAAGGGGTCATGCCGCTGAACTCATCCGCTTTCGCCCCACCGATGCCGGAGGGGGGCCTAACCGATCTGGCGACCCTGGACCGCACCGAGATGGCCGCCCAGGTCAAGGCGATGAACCTGCCCGCCTATCGCGGCAAGCAACTCTGGAATTGGGTCTATAGCCGCGGCGTCCGCGATTTTGCGGCGATGACCAATCTGTCCAAAGCGGACAGGGCCGACCTGGCCCAGCGCTCGACCATCGGCCGGCTGGAGGTCAACCGTCATCTGACATCGAACGACGGCACCCAGAAGTGGCTGCTGCGCCTGCATGACGGGCACCTGATCGAGACGGTCTACATACCGGAGAACGACACCGGCACCCTCTGCATCTCCTCCCAGGTCGGCTGCACCCTGAACTGCCAGTTCTGCCACACCGGCACCCAGAAGCTGGTGCGCAATTTGAGCGCCGCCGAAATCGTCGGACAACTCTTGCTCGCCCGGGACAGCCTCGACGACTGGCGCACCCCGGAAGGCCTGCGCCAGATTCGCAACATCGTCATGATGGGCATGGGCGAACCGCTCTATAACTTCGACAACGTGTCGCGCGCCCTAGGGGTCCATGATGACCCC
>JANQOE010000113.1 GCA_028279245.1 Alphaproteobacteria bacterium | reverse complement strand
ATGATCGCACCGGCATGGCCCATGCGCTTGCCTGGCGGCGCGGTCACGCCGGCAATGAAACCAACGACCGGCTTCTTGCGCGACGACGTCTTGATGAAGTCCGCCGCATCTTCCTCAGCCGAACCGCCGATCTCGCCGATCATGATGATGCCCTGGGTCTCATCGTCGCCGAGGAACATGTCCAACGCATCGATAAAGTTCGTCCCGTTCACCGGATCGCCGCCCAGGCCGATACAAGTCGATTGGCCGAGGCCTGCCGCCGTTGTTTGCGCCACCGCCTCGTAGGTAAGGGTGCCAGATCGCGAAACGATCCCGATCTTGCCGCGCATGTGAATATGCCCCGGCATGATCCCGATCTTGCACTCGTCCGGAGTAATAACCCCGGGGCAGTTCGGTCCGATCAGCCGCGTGCCCGAACCCGACAGCGCCCGCTTCACCTTGACCATGTCGAGGACCGGAATGCCCTCGGTGATGCAAACCACCAGCGGCACCTCGGCGTCGATCGCCTCCAGAATGGCGTCGGCCGCGAATGGCGGTGGGACATAGATGACGCTGGCGCTCGCCCCGGTCTTGGCAACCGCCTGATGCACCGTGTCGAACACGGGCAGGTCGAGGTGGGTTTGCCCACCCTTTCCGGGCGTCACCCCGCCGACCATCTGGGTGCCGTAGGCGATCGCTTGCTCCGAATGGAACGTCCCCTGGGCACCCGTGAAACCTTGGCAGATGACCTTGGTATCCTTGTTGACCAGCACCGCCATGGATCAGGCCTCCGCCACCGCGGCAACGACCTTCTCGGCCGCGTCCGCCAGATTGTCGCCGGAGATGATCGGCAGACCGGAGTTGTCGAGGATGTCCTTGCCGAGGTCCACGTTGGTGCCCTCCAGCCGCACGACCAACGGCACATGCAGCGCCACTTCCCGCGCCGCCGCCACAATGCCCTCGGCGATCACGTCGCAGCGCATGATGCCGCCGAAAATGTTCACCAGGATGCCTTCGACATTCGGGTCGGACAGGATGATCTTGAAGGCCTCGGTCACCCGCTCCTTCGTCGCACCGCCGCCGACGTCGAGGAAGTTCGCCGGCGCGCCGCCGTAGAGCTTGATGATGTCCATGGTCGCCATGGCCAGCCCGGCGCCGTTGACCATGCAGCCGATGCTGCCATCCAGCCGGATGTAGTTGAGTTCGTGTTTGCTGGCCTCGACCTCCGCCGCGTCTTCCTCGTCCTCGTCCCGAAGCTCCAGCACGTCGGCGTGTCGGAACAGCGCATTGTCATCGAAATTCATCTTCGCATCGAGCGCCACGACATCGCCATCGCCGGTCACCACTAGCGGATTCACCTCCACCAGCGACGCGTCGAGTTCGGTAAAGGCCTTGTACATGCCCGCCAGAAACTTGCCGGCACTCCGCACCTGGCCGCCTTCGAGCCCCAGGCCGAAGGCAATTTCCCGCGTATGGAACGGCATGATCCCGGTCGCCGGGTCGATCGCCACAGTGATGATCTTCTCTGGCGTCTTGGCGGCCACCTCTTCGATTTCCATGCCGCCTTCGGTCGACGCCATCACCGTGATGCGCGATGTCGCCCGATCGACCAGGACGCTGAGATAAAGCTCACGTTTGATGTCGGAGCCCGCCTCCACATAGACCCGTTTGACCTCTTTACCTTCGGGCCCGGTCTGCTTGGTCACCAGGATCTTGTTCAGCATCGCCGCCGCCGCCGCCTTGGCCTCGCCGGCCGACTTGCAAAGCCGCACGCCGCCCTTGTCGTCGCCGTCCTTGAATCGCCCAGCCCCGCGGCCACCGGCATGGATCTGAGATTTGACGACGCAGATGTTCCCGCCGAGACCGGCGGCCACCTTTTCCGCCTCGTCGGGTGTATAGGCGACCCCGCCGTCGGGAACCGCGACACCGTATTTCTTCAGGAGCGCTTTGGCCTGGTATTCGTGGACGTTCATCTACCCACCACGCGTTAGGATTTCGCCTTCGCCGAAGCCTTACGTGCCGCTTGGCGCCGCACCTTCTTGGTCGCGGCCACCAGCTCTTTCACCGCCGCCACCGACTTGTTGAAGGCCGTCTTCTCGCCGGCGTTCAGGCTGATCTCGACAATCCGCTCAACCCCGCCCGCTCCCAATACGACCGGCACGCCGACATAGACGTTGCGCACCCCGTATTCGCCGCGGAGGTAGGCCGCGCAAGGCAACACCCGGCGCTGATCCTTCAGATAAGCCTCGGCCATCTGGATCGCCGCCGAGGCCGGCGCGTAGAAGGCCGATCCGGTCTTCAGCAGCCCGACAATCTCGGCCCCGCCGTCGCGGGTACGCTGCACGATCTGGTCGAGCTTCGCCTGGGTCGTCCACTTCATCTTGACCAGGTCCGGCAGGGGAATGCCGGCCACGGTCGAATACCGCACCAGCGGCACCATGGTGTCGCCGTGCCCGCCGAGCACAAAGGCCGTCACATCCTCGACCGAAACCTTGAACTCCTCCGCCAGGAAGTAACGGAAGCGAGCGCTGTCCAGCACCCCGGCCATGCCCACACACATATTCGGCTTAAGGCCTGCCACCTCGCGCAGCAGGGTGACCATGGCGTCGAGCGGGTTCGTGATGCAGATGACGAACGCCTTTGGGCAATGCTTCTTGATCGCCTCGCCGACCGCCTCCATCACGCCCGAATTGATGCCGAGCAGATCGTCCCGGCTCATGCCCGGCTTGCGCGCGACGCCCGCCGTTACAATGACCACATCGGCGCCCTTGATCGCGGTGTACCGGCTGGCCCCGGCAAGGTCGGCGTTGAACCCTTCGACTGGTGCCGACTCGGCCAGGTCGAGCGCTTTGCCGGCCGGCATGTCCTTGACGATATCGAACAGCACGACATCGCCCAGTTCTTTGATCCCGGCCAGATGCGCCAAAGTGCCACCAATGTTCCCAGCACCGATCAACGCAATCTTCGCGCGAGCCATAAACACCCCCCGGTCACAATTGGCGCTTTAGCAGAAGATAGAAGACGGCGGTTAGTAAACCGAATCCGTGCGGTGGGCAAGCTTACCCACAGGCTGCCGCTTTCTTGGTCACGTCAGGTGAGCGACCGCAAGATAGGCCGCACCCTGCATCTCATGCAGGCGGGAAACCGTCCGCCGGAACTCGGGTACCACTTTATCCGCCCGATAGATCTGCTCAGGCGGTACTTCCGCCGTGCAAATCAACTTCACCCGGTGTTCGTACAGGGCATCGATCAAAGTGACGAACCGCCGGGCCACGTCGCGCTCTTCATCTTCGAGGGATGGAATGCCATCGACGATCAGCGTGTGAAAATGAGTTGCGAGGGTCAGATAGTCCGCCGCCGCCAACGGCGTACGGCACAACTCATCGAACTGAAACCGCGCCACCCCCGCCGCACACCGGGGCACACTGAGCCGCCGGCCCTGCACCCGGAAGTCATGGGACCCGATGTCGGCACCATTGGCCAACGCGGCAAAAGCCGCCTCCACCGCCGCGTCAGCATCCGGGCCCATCGGCGTGTGATAGACGGTCTGCCCCCGCGCGAATCCAAGCCGGTAGTCACGGCCGGCCGGCAGATCCATCACGTCCAGCCGTTCCATCAGCAGGTCGATAAACGGCAGGAATCGCTCCCGCTGCAGCCCATCCTTGTAGAGTTCCTTGGGGGCACTGTTGGAGGTCGCGACGACCACCACGCCCCGTTCGAACAGCGCGGAAAAAAGCCGCCCGAGGATCATCGCATCGGCGATATTGGTGACCTGGAATTCGTCGAAGCAGAGCAGCCAATGCGCATCGGCCAACTGCGCCGCCACCTCGGCCAGCGCGTCTTCCTTTTTCCCGGTACGTGCCGCATGCAGCCGTTCGTGCACGTCCAGCATATAGGCGTGGAAATGCACCCGTTGCTTCCGCTCGATAGGGGCACTGTCGAAGAACACGTCCATCAGCATCGACTTCCCGCGGCCGACCGGTCCGTAGATGTAGAGCCCCTGCGGTGGTTCCGTGGTGCGCCGCGCCAGGCCAAACCGCGCCTTCCAGCCACCGCTGGCGGCAGGCTGATAGCCCTGCAGTGCCTTGTGCAGGCTCTGCAGTTTCTCGGCGGCCAGCTCCTGCGCCGGGTCGGCCTTCAGCTCGCCCTGCCGGCGGCGGGCCCGGAATGCGGCTAGGGGACCTTCGACCATCGTCCCAGATTGCGTGAAAACCGGATTAGGAAGTCTTAAGTGAATGGCACGACCAGTGTAGGAACGGCAACGCTTGTCACTGCAATTGGAGCAGCCAGGATGGACGAAGACGCTTTCAACATGGAGATCCGCCGGTTCCTCAAACAGGTCGGCGTGACCAGCCAGCGGGAGATCGAACGCGCCGCCGCCGAGGCTGCGCAAGCCGGCAGGCTGTCGGGCGACACCTCGGTCACCATCACCGCCGTCATCACGGCGCCGGAAATCGGACTAGATCACAAGGTCGAAGGCAAACTGAAGATCTCCAGCTGATGGAAGTCGTTGTCGCCGCCATCGACCTGGCCGCACACCCGGTCGCCCTGGTCGGCTACATCGGCCTGGGCGTCTATGCCGGCCGCCTTTGGCACGCGATCAAATACGGCTTTCTGTGGGGCGCCACGTTACAGCTCTTCGCCGTCGCCCTGGGCCGCATCTCGATTCTGGATGTGAACACGCTCGCGTCGACAACCATCTTGCGCCTGCTCGGCGCGGTCTTGATTACGGTTGGGGTCTTCTATCTGGCCCGGGCGCTCAGCCGCCCTAGACCCGGCGGGCCAGCATCTGCTGCTTGATAGCGGCAATGGCCTTCGCCGGATTAAGGCCCTTCGGACAAGTCCGGGTGCAGTTCATGATGGTGTGGCAGCGGTAGAGCCGGAACGGATCTTCCAACTCATCCAGCCGCTCGCCCGCGGCCTCGTCCCGGCTGTCGCTGATCCACCGATAGGCCTGCAGCAGGATCGCCGGACCAAGATAGCGGTCGCTGTTCCACCAATAGCTCGGACAACTCGTCGAACAACAGGCGCACAGAATGCACTCGTAGAGCCCGTCGAGTTTCTCCCGGTCCTCGACCGACTGCAGCCGTTCCCGTTCCGGCGCCGGGCTATCGGCCTTCAGCCACGGCTCAATCTGCCGGTACTGGGCAAAGAAGTGCGTCTGGTCCGGCACCAGATCCTTGATCACCGGCTGGTGCGGCAGCGGATAGACGCGCGCCTCGGCCTTCACTTCGCTGATGAACTTGGTGCAGGCGAGCGTATTCGTGCCGTCGATGTTCATCGCACAGGACCCACAGACACCTTCGCGGCAGGACCGCCGGAACGTCAGCGTCGAATCGATCTCGTTCTTAATCTTGATGAGCGCATCGAGCACCATCGGCCCGCAGCTATCGAGGTCGACGACATAGCTGTCGACCCGCGGGTTATCATCGTCGTCCGGATCCCACCGGTACACCTTGAACGTCTTGGTGTTCGTCGCCCCGTTCGGCGCCGGCCAAGTCTTGCCATCAACGATCTTCGAGTTCTTGGGAAGCGTGAATTCCGCCATGGGGTCTATCCGTCCGCGCTAGTAGACCCGCGCCTTCGGCGGGATGCTCTGCACATCGTTGCTCAGCGTCTGCATATGCACCGGCCGATAGTCGATACGCGTCGACCCGTCGTCGGTCACCCAGCAGACCGTGTGCCGCATGAAGTTCTCATCGTCCCGGTCAGCAAAGTCCTCGCGCGCATGGGCGCCGCGGCTTTCTTCGCGTTGATGCGCCGAGTGGACGGTGGCGACCGATTGATACATCAGGTTCTGCAGTTCAATCGTCTCAACCAGATCCGAATTCCAGATCATCGAACGGTCATTGACGCGAACATCCGACATGCCGGACCACAGTTTCGCCAAGTCGTCGACGCCCTGTTGCAGCACCTCGCCGGTCCGGAAGACCGCACAGTTGTTCTGCATGGTCTTCTGCATCTCCAAGCGCAATTCTGCGGTTGGTGTGCCGCCGTTGGCATGGCGAATGATATCGAACCGTTCGATCGCAACATCAGCGGCGCCGTTGGTCAGCGGTACATGCTTCTCATCGCGCGTCACCATTTCGGCGGCACGGTTCGCGGCGGCCCGCCCGAACACCACCAGATCGAGCAACGAGTTGGAACCCAGCCGGTTAGCGCCATGCACCGACACGCAAGCCGCTTCGCCGATCGCCATCAGCCCAGGTACCACCGCATCCGGGTCGTCGCCCTTCAGCGTCACGACCTCACCATGATAGTTCGTCGGCACGCCGCCCATATTGTAGTGGCAGGTCGGCAGCACCGGGATCGGCTCCTTGGTCACATCGACACCGGCAAAGATGCGCGCCGTTTCCGAGATACCCGGCAACCGCTTGTGAATCGTCTCCGGATCGAGGTGTTCGAGATGCAGGTGGATGTGATCCTTGTTGTCGCCGACACCACGACCCTCGCGGATCTCGATGGTCATCGACCGGCTGACCACGTCGCGACTCGCCAGATCCTTGGCTGACGGCGCGTAGCGCTCCATGAACCGCTCGCCTTCCGAATTCGTCAGATAGCCGCCCTCGCCGCGCACGCCTTCGGTGATCAATGCGCCGGCCCCGTAAATCCCGGTCGGGTGAAACTGCACGAACTCCATGTCCTGCAGTGGCAGCCCGGCACGGGCGACCATGCCGTTGCCGTCGCCCGTGCAAGTGTGCGCCGAGGTGCAGGAGAAATACGCGCGCCCGTAACCGCCGGTCGCCAGCACAACAAGATGCGCGCGGAAGCGATGAATGCTGCCATCCGCCAGGTTCCAGGCAACGATGCCACGGCAGGCCCCGCCTTCGTCCATGATCAGGTCGAGCGCGAAGTACTCAATAAAGAACTCCGCATCGAACCGCAGCGACTGCTGATACAGTGTATGCAGAATGGCATGACCGGTCCGGTCGGCCGCCGCGCAGGTGCGGTGCGCCGGCGGACCTTCGCCGAACTTCGTCGTCATTCCGCCGAACGGCCGCTGATAGATCTTGCCTTCTTCGGTACGCGAGAACGGCACGCCGTAATGCTCGAGTTCGATCACCGCCGGCAACGCCTCGCGCACCATGTACTCGATCGCGTCTTGATCGCCGAGCCAGTCCGACCCTTTCACGGTGTCGTACATGTGCCAGCGCCAATCGTCCTCGCCCATGTTGCCGAGCGCGGCGCTGATACCACCCTGCGCGGCCACCGTATGGCTTCGGGTCGGAAACACCTTCGAGATGCAGGCGGTGCGCAGACCCTTTTGCGCCATGCCGAACGTCGCACGCAGTCCCGCGCCGCCGGCGCCGACGACGACGACGTCGTAGTGGTGTTCCGTTACATCATACGCCGCCATCACGCGCCTCCGAAGGCGATCGACAGCACCGCCAATACACCGGCCAGGCCCAGCACGATCGCCAGGCCCTTAACAAGAATCAGCGCCGCCAGCTTCAGCGCCTCGCTATGCACATAGTCTTCGATGACCACCTGCAGTCCGAGCTGCGCGTGATGGAACGTCGCAACAATCAACAGAATGAACAGACCGGCATTCACCGGCGCGCCAATCCAGGCGCGCACGCTTGCATGGTCGGCACCGATGTGACCGACCAGTGCAACAACAAACCAGACGGCCAGCGGAACCAGTGCCAGCGCCGTAAGGCGCTGCGCCCACCAATGATCCAAGCCGGTCTTGGCCGAACCCAAACCGCGCGCACTGCCAAGCGGGGTGCGCATACTCATATCAGTGCCGCATACCCGGCGACCCAACTTGCCACCGAAAGCAGCGCGGCGATCACCAACACGGCCCAACCGCTGGCATACACCTGCGGAATCTCAAACCCCCAGCCCGCGTCCCACAACAGATGCCGGACACCGTTGCAGAGGTGATAGAACAACGCCACCGTCCAACCGAACAGCAACAATCGCCCGAACCAACCGCCAACAAAGGCCTGTGCAAGGTCGAAGGCTTCCGGCCCCGCCGCCGCGGCAATCAGCCACCACATCAGCAACAGCGTGCCCACCGCCAATGCCACACCTGTGATACGATGCAGGATCGACAGCACCATGGTGATCTGCCAACGGTAGACCTGCAGGTGCGGCGAAAGAGGACGATCCGACAAAGGTTTATTTTCCGTGGGTGGTACGCGATCCACCTAGGATTTAGCCCGCACCCGTCCGGGCGTCAACGAAACCTGCGGCATCCTGCCTCTATCCATAACCACAGAACCCGTGTGGAGAAGGTGTGGATAAGTTGTGCATGGCCAGATCTTTATGCACAGAAAATGGCAAGCGTCGGTGGCCTTCGTCGTTGCTGCCAGCGCGCCGATCATCGATCATCTCTCTCGACACGCGACACACAACTCACTGTTTGACACTGGAAACAGAGGAAAACAGGACCTTCCTAGGGAGGTCGGGAGTTGTACGAAGCAGAGATTGTCTTCGGGCAAGATCCGCTTCCGGCCGGAGCGATTGCCATGGCAGCCGCAGACGGCCAACGGAGGGCATACCAGTCGCTGTGTCTCGGTTGAACGGCGCAAGCCGTTCGGTCCGGCCGCCAGGATCCGCAAGGGAATGGCGCCGACATCGAGACAGGGAGGCTGGCAACGACTTCGGTCGTTGGCTCCTTCGGAAGGTGAGGTTGAGGGCGTCGCTCTCGCACGCCGGGTTCGGCTCGCTGAGCTTGGCACCATCGGTCGGGTTTCGGCTCGGTTGATACCAAACGTTCGGTGGACTTCGGTCCGCAGGGTGTTTGGTCGCGGGAGCAGAATCCGAACCAAGTTGTCGCCGGCTTGGTTCACGGCCAGCAAGGCAGTGCTTCGGTGCTTGCCCGACGGCCAGGAAGAGCCCCAAGGACCACCTTCGCTTGAGGTGAGTACGCCCGCGAGGGGGTACAGTGGTGCGACTTCGGTTGACACCGCGAAGTTGTAGCGGCGGTTAGCGACGTATCGGCCAGGGGTGCGTGTGCTTAGCGACCGAGACAGCGGATACCGCAAGCCAGCGTGTCCATGGTTCGATGACCTGTCATCGGACCATGGGATCTGAAGGCGGCCGGCGTAAGCCGGGTGGTGGAAGATCCTGGATCGGTGGCGAAAGCCAAACGGTCCAGAGGCGTCAGGAGTGCTCGTGAGAGCACAAGCATGGGCCCGCGTCCACGCACCTGACGCCTCTACCGTTTCCAGGCGCCAAATCCCAGAACATGACGGCATACGAACGAGCCGGAACCGATGCAGTTCCTAGGGCGCGCTTCACGCTGCGTTTAGAGCGGGCCTAGGGCATACCCAGGTGCCAGAAAGAACAAAGGCCCGGAGAATTCCGGGCCTTTGTCTTCGCCGGTTGATGAACCCCGCGTCCATGCACCAGACATCGGAGCGCTCGTAGCAATCGCTTTCGCGCCGGGTCAACATAATTTTGTGTGCCGGTCAAAAGAAGCATCTATATATGGGTCTCCCCGCAGTCGGCACCCATGCAGATCATCTCAATACAGTCCCACGTCGCCTATGGACACGTCGGCAATTCGGCCGTCGAGCTGCCGCTTCAACGGCTCGGCATCAATGTCGTGCCGGTACACACGACGCTGTTGTCCAGCCACAAGGGCTATTCCGAGGCGCGCGGCCACGCCGTGGAGGAGGAGAAGCTGCGCGCGATCATCGACGGCCTGGGCGACCTCGGCGTGCTCGATCGGTGCGATGGCATCCTGTCCGGCTATCTTGGCTCGGCCGCCGCCGGACAAGTCGTGCTGGACACGGCACGCCGCATCAAGGCGGCCAATCCGCAAGCCCTCTTCTGTTGCGATCCGGTGATCGGCGATCGCGACAAGGGCATTTATGTGTCAAACGACATCCATGCGTTCTTAAAGACTGCCGCCACGGACGTCGCGGACGTCATCACGCCCAACCATTTCGAATTAGGCGAACTCGCGGGACAGACGGTCCGGACACAGGCCGACGTCAACGCCGCGTGCCACGCCTTGCGCGCAAGAGGACCGAAATGGGTGCTCGTCACCAGCGTGCAACTGAATACGACCCCGGACAAACAAATCGAAATGCAACTGCACGCCGACGCCGGCAAGTGGACCGTAAACACACCGGTTCTGCCGCTCGCGCCAACCGTCAAAGGAGCGGGCGACGTCACCGCCGCTTTGTTCACCGGGCATCTCTTGCGCGGTAGTGATCCTGTCGAAGCCCTGGCAAAGACCACCGCTGGCATCTTCGCCATCCTCGCCACAACCTCTCGCGCTGGCGCGCCCGAACTTCGTCTGGTTGAAGCCATCGATTTAATGGCCGATCCGACCGACACTTTTCCCGTCAAATCAATCGACTAGACCACAGCCTCTATTGCCGCTGCCGACCGACTTCTGATATTGAAGCCCGTCTTCTTCGTCTCCAGATCATCCGCATTGTGACCGACTGGGCGCTACTGAACGGCATCGTCTTCGGGCTTGTATTGGCCGCGCCGGTCGGACCGGTTGGCGTGCTCTGTGTCAGTCGTACGCTGACCGAGGGCCGCATGCACGGCTTGCTGTCGGGACTCGGCGCGGCGATCGCTGACGCAGTCTACGGCGGTATCGCCGCCTTCGGCATTGGGTCCGTGGCCAATTGGGTAGACTCGCACAAGCAACAGCTGGCGCTGGTCGGCGGCTTGTTGCTGATCCTCCTCGCGATCAAGTCGTTCTTTACCAAGCCCCGCCCGCCGAGCGACCGCATTGCCCGCCGCATCCATACCGAAAGCCTAACCCAGGACGTGATATCGACCTTCACGCTGGCGATCACCAACCCGGTCACCGTGCTGGCCTTCGCCGGCCTGATCGCCACCTTCAACGTCGGCCTGGCCACGCCCCGTTCCCAACTGCTGTTGGTGGTCGGTGTGTTCGCCGGTTCCGCCGCCTGGTGGTTTGCCCTCAGCGGCGGCGCCAGCATCTTCCGCCAGTACATGAATGGCGGGTTTCAACGTTGGGCCAACCGCGTATCAGCGGTCGTGCTGCTCGCTTTCGGATTCTACGCGTTGTTCGGCATAGCGCGCAGCGGCGGCGGAGCTTAAGCCGCCTCGAGATAGCCCTCGTGCAGCGCCTCGGCGATCTGCACCGCATTTAGTGCGGCACCCTTGCGCAGATTATCCGAAACGACCCAAAGGTTGAGACCATTCTCGACCGTCGGGTCTTCCCGCACCCGGCTGACATAGACCTGATCGTCACCAGCTGCCTCGGCCGGTGTCACGTAACCTTCGTCGACACGATGGTCGATCACCACGACCCCCGGCGCATCGCGTAACACGGCCCGCGCTTCTTCCACCGACACCGGCCGGTCACATTCGATGTTGACCGCCTCCGCATGGCCGATGAACACCGGTACCCGCACACAAGTGGCCGTCACTTTGATGGACGGATCGAGGATCTTCTTGGTTTCGGCGACCATCTTCCATTCTTCCTTGGTCGAGCCGTCATCCATGAAGACATCGATATGCGGGATGACGTTGAACGCCATCTGCTTGGTGAATTCCTTCTTCTCGATCGGGTCGTTCACGTAGACGGCGCGGGTCTGATTGAACAGCTCGTCCATCCCGCCCTTTCCGGCGCCCGAGACCGATTGATAGGTCGAGACCACCACGCGCTGAATGCCAAACGCCTCATGCAACGGCTTCAGCGCCATGACCATCTGAATAGTCGAACAGTTTGGGTTGGCGATGATGTTCTTCCGCCCATACCCGGCCAGCGCGTCGGGATTCACCTCCGGCACCACCAGCGGCACATCAGGGTCCATCCGGAAATGAGAGGTGTTGTCGATGACAATGCATCCTGCCCGCGCGGCGCCGGGCGCATACTTGGCCGAAACCTTGGCCCCCGGTGAGAACAGCGCCACGTCGAACCCACTGAAGTCGAACCGCTCCAGGTCCCGGACCTTCAACACCTCGTCGTCGCCGAACGACACTTCCGACCCAACGGACCGGGAGGACGCCAGCGCGACCACGTCATCGACCGGGAATTCGCGCTCATCCAGGGTTTGGAGCATCTCCCGGCCGACATTGCCGGTGGCTCCGACCACCGCTACCTTGTAACCCATAACCTGCTCATTTCTGGCGGAAGCGTTGACATAAGCCGGCGGGCTGACCTTTGCAAGAAGCACCCCAGCAGATCCACAACTACGCCGATTTTTGGCCCTACTACCTGCGGGAACACCGCCAACCGGCGACCCGCGCCTTCCACTACGCCGGCACCTCGGCCGGCATCCTCCTGCTGGCCATCGCCCTGCTTTTCGGACCCCTGTGGCTAGCCCTGGTGGCCGTGATCAGCGGCTACGGCCCGGCCTGGCTAAGTCATGCTCTGATCGAGCACAACCGGCCGGCCACCTTCCGCTATCCACTTTGGTCGCTGATCAGCGACTTCCGCATGCTCGGCCGCTGGTTGACCGGCCGCCTAGCCGACGACCTGGCCCGCGCCGGGGTGACGCCGAGTTAGGCAGCCCGCCGGTCCAACGCCTCGACCAACGCCTCGCCCATCCGGGTGGTTGAAACCACCTCATCGCCGGACGCCGCGATATCGGCGGTTCGCAAGCCGGACCCCAGCACATCTTGCACCGCGGCTTCGACCAGATCGGCGTCTTCGGCCATATCAAAGGAATAGCGCAGCATCATCCCAAAGCTGAGCAGCGTCGCCAGCGGGTTGGCCTTGTTCTGCCCGGCGATATCCGGCGCACTGCCATGCACCGGTTCGTAAAGCGCATGCCGGCGCCCACTCGTCGCATCCATCGCACTCAAACTGGCCGAAGGCAGCATGCCGAGCGACCCGGTCATCATCGCCGCTTCATCCGACAGCATGTCACCGAATAGATTGTCGGTAACGATCACGTCGAACTGGTGTGGGTCGCGGATCAACTGCATCGCGCAGTTGTCCGCCAGCATGTGATCGAATTCGACATCCGGAAACTCTTCCGCCGCCACCCGGGTCGCGATCTTCCGCCACATCGCGCCAGTTTCCATCACGTTCGATTTCTCGACCGAGGTCACCTTGTTGCGGCGTTTCTTTGCCAAGTCGAAGCCGACGCGCAGAATCCGCTCGACCTCGCCGGTCGTGTAGACCTGTGTGTCGACGCCGCGTTCGCTGCCGTCCGGCAGTGTCTCGACACCCCGCGGCTGCCCGAAGTAAACACCGCCGGTCAATTCGCGCAGGATCAGGATGTCCAGCCCACGCACCACCTCCGGCTTCAACGTCGATGCATCGACCAACGCATCGAACACCAGGGCGGGCCGCAGGTTCGCGAACAGATCCATCTCCTTGCGCAGCCGCAACAGCCCAGCCTCCGGCCGATGTACCCGCGGCACGTCAGCCCATTTCGGTCCGCCGACGGCGCCGAGCAGCACCGCGTCCGAAGCGGCCGCGTCGGCCATCGTCTCATCGCTCAGTGCCGTACCGCCCGCATCGTAAGCAGCACCGCCGACCAAGCCTTCGCTCACTTCGAAGGTGACAGCGCGCCGCCGGTCCATCCAGTCGATCACCCGGCGCACTTCGCCCATGACTTCCGGTCCGATTCCGTCGCCCGGCAGCACCAGCAGTTTCTTGTTGGCAACCATCGACGTTATGCCGGCCGTGTGGCGGTCAGCCACGGGGCCTCCGCCACGCGCCGCTCTTCGTAGGTCGCAATATCGGTCTCTTTCTGCAGCGTCAGCCCGATATCGTCCAACCCGTCGAGCAAACACTCGCGCCGGAACGGATCGATCTTAAACCCGACCGTCGCGCCGTTCGGCCGCGTGATCACCTGCTTCTCAAGATCCACGGTCAGCTCCGGGTTCTCCCGGTCCTGCGCGTCCGCCATCAGCGCGTCGATCTGCGCTTGCGGCAGGGTGATCGGCAGCACGCCGTTCTTGAAACAGTTGTTGTAGAAGATGTCGGCAAAGCTCGGTGCGATGACGCAGCGAATGCCGAAATCGAGCAGTGCCCAGGGCGCATGCTCCCGCGACGAACCGCACCCGAAGTTCTCGCCCGCCACCAGAACCCTCGCCTGATCGTACGGCGCCTGGTGCAAGACGAAATCATCGATCCGCTCGCCGTTTTCGGTGTAGCGCAACTCGTAGAACAACCCCTTCGACAGGCCGGTGCGTTCAATCGTCTTGAGGAACTGTTTGGGGATGATCTTGTCCGTATCGACATTGACCATCGGCAACGGCGCCGCGACGCCTCTCAGCTTGCGAAAAGAATCCATCAGCCCCTCCCTATTCCAGGCCGCGAACATCGGTGAAACGTCCCGTCACCGCTGCGGCCGCCGCCATCGCCGGGCTGACCAGATGCGTGCGGCCACCCCGGCCCTGCCGTCCTTCGAAGTTCCGGTTGGATGTCGACGCGCAGCGTTCGCCCGGCTGCAGCCGGTCCGCATTCATCGCCAGGCACATCGAACAACCCGGCTCACGCCAATCGAACCCGGCGGCCGTAAAGATGCGGTCCAGCCCTTCCTGTTCGGCCTGTTCTTTGACCAGACCCGACCCCGGCACGATCATCGCGTGCACGCCGTCCGCGACCCGCCGACCGTCAGCGACTTGCGCCGCAGCCCGCAGATCCTCGATCCGCCCATTGGTGCAAGAACCGATGAAGACCTTGTCGATCCCGATGTCTTGGATCTTGGTGCCCGCTGTCAGGCCCATATATTCGAGCGAACGTTCCATCGCCTGTTGTTTCGCGCTATCGGGCGCGTCTTCCGGTGACGGCACAGCCCCGGTCACCGGCACGACATCCTCCGGACTGGTGCCCCATGTCACTTGCGGGACAATGTCTGCGGCGGCCAAGACGACCTCTCGGTCGTAGCGCGCGCCAACGTCGGACGGCAGCGTCTTCCAATAGGCCAAAGCCTGTTCCCAGGCGCCGCCCTTCGGCGCCATTGGCCGCCCGGCCAGGAATTCAAAGGTCGTTTCGTCCGGCGCTATCAATCCGGCCCGCGCCCCGCCTTCGATCGTCATGTTGCAGACTGTCATCCGCGCTTCCATGCTCAGCGCGCGGATCGCCTCGCCGGCATATTCGATGACGTGGCCGGTGCCACCGGCAGTGCCGATCTTGCCGATAATCGCCAGGATAATGTCCTTACTGGTGACGCCAAAGCCGGGTGCCCCGTCGACCGTCACCCGCATGTTCTTCGCCGGGCGCTGGATCAGTGTCTGCGTTGCCAACACATGCTCGACCTCAGACGTCCCAATGCCAAAGGCCAGCGCGCCGAACGCGCCATGGGTCGCCGTGTGGCTATCGCCGCAAACGATGGTCGTGCCCGGCAGTGTGAAACCTTGCTCCGGTCCGATGATGTGCACGATACCCTGACGGATATCGTCCATCGGGTAGTACTCGATGCCGAACTCGGCGCAGTTCTTCTCCAGCGTTTCGACCTGCGTGCGGGACTCGGCGTCGTCGATGCCGCCGCTGCGATCCGTCGTCGGCACATTATGGTCGGCCACCGCGAGTGTTGCATCGGGCCGCCGTACCGTGCGCCCGTTCAGCCGCAGGCCTTCGAAGGCCTGCGGGCTCGTCACTTCATGGACGAGGTGGCGGTCGATGTACAACAGGCACGTTCCGTCATCCTGACGGTGCACCAGGTGAGCATCCCAGATCTTGTCGAACAGCGTGCGTGGGCCCGCCATCTTCCTCTTCCTCCTGTCACCCGGCCTTTGCGGCCGCGTATTCTTCGATCTTCGACTATGTCGCCTTCTTGGCGCCCCCGCGTTTCCGCACCCTGGCGCTCATGCCGCGGCCCGTCGTCCGTTCGGCAATCCGCGCGGACTTACCTGTCCGACCACGAAGGTAATAGAGCTTTGCCCGTCTGACCTTGCCGCGGCGCACGACTTCGATCGAGTCGAGCCGCGGGCTGTACAGCGGAAACACCCGCTCGACACCCTCGCCGTAGCTCAGCTTGCGCACCGTGAAGGATGAGTTCAGTCCGGCATTGCGCCGTGCGATACACACACCTTCATAGGCCTGAATACGCTCCCGCGTGCCCTCGACCACCTTCACGTTGACGCGCAACGTATCGCCGGGACTGAATTCAGGAATTGCGCGCTCCGAGGTCGCTTTCTCGATTTCTTGCGCCTCGATTTGCTCGACGATGTTCATGGCCGATGGTCCTTTCCAGTATGTGTTGCCCAAAGGTCCGGCCGCCGCTCCCGCGTCGCCGTTTCTGCTTGGGCCCGCCGCCAGGCGGCAATTCTTTGATGATCTCCTGAGAGCAGGACGTCTGGCACGTCCCGCTGCAGCCCACGCCGGTCCGACCAGGTCGCGGGCCGTGTGAAGTGCGGATACTCGAGCAATCCGCCCTCAAAACTCTCTTCCGTCAGCGACGCGCTATCCCCGACAACACCGGGCAGCAACCGCACGCAAGCATCGACCAGTGTCATCGCCGCGAGCTCGCCGCCCGAAAGCACGAAGTCGCCGACGCTGCACTCCTCCGCCTGCCAGGCGTCGAGCACCCGTTGGTCGATACCCTCGTACCGGCCGCAGAGCAGACAAACGCCGGCGCCACCCGCCAACTGCCGCACTCTCTCTTGCGTCAGTGGCGCACCCCGCGGCGTCAGATAGAGCACCGGCAGCGCGCGCTCGCTTTGCACCGCCGCTAGCGCCGCGTCGACCACATCCGGCCGCATCACCATGCCGGCTCCGCCGCCATAGGGCGCATCGTCGACGGTCCGATGGGTACCGGCGGCAAACGATCGGATGTCCCGTGTTTCCAGGTTCCAGACGCCGGTGTCCAAAGCCTTACCGCTCAGACTCACGCCCAGCGGTCCCGGAAACATCTCCGGAAAAATCGTCAGTACCGAGGCATGCCAGGTCATGGGGTCAAACCCGCCGGCGGATCGACCACGACGCGCCCGTTGGCCAGATCGATCTCCGGCACCGCCGCACGCGTAAACGGCACGACGACTTCGACCTCGCCGCCAACGATGTCCAACATGTCACCGGCGCCATAGTCCAGGACGGCACGCACCCGGCCGACCGGCTGTCCGGCCGTGTCGACCGCCGCCAGGCCGATGAGGTCGGCATGATAAAACTCGTCGTCTTCGGGTGCCGGCAATCGCGACCGATCAACGCAAAACCGCACGCCTTTGAGCGCCTCCGCCGCCTCTCTGTCATCGACGCCGTCGACCCGCACGATCACCTGATCTTTAGGTCCGACCCGGACGACTTTCATGTCATAGGTGGTCGTTCCCGCCTCATTGCGGACCGGGCCGTAATCACCCACAGCCTTGGGCTCGCCGGTAAACGGGCGCACCCGCACCAACCCGCCCAGTCCATGGGCGCCCGCAAAGGCGCCAAGACAAACGAGGTCTTCGCCGGAACCAGTCGATGACAGCGAGTCCGTCATCGGTCCTAGGCCGCCGCCTCGCTCGCCTCTTCAGCCGCGGCCTTGGCCGCTTCCTCGCGGGCCGCCATACGCTCCTGCGCCTTCTTCTTCGGCAACTGCTGTTTGGTTTGCTCACGGCGCTTCGGCGCAGCAATAAATCCAGCCTCCCCGAAGAAGCGGGCCACGCGGTCCGACGGCTGCGCGCCGACCCCCAGCCAGTGCTTCACCCGATCTTCTTTCAGTCGGATCCGCTCCGGCGAGTCTTTTGGCAGCATCGGGTCGTAGGTGCCCAACCGTTCGATGAACCGACCGTCGCGCGGGCTCCGCGAGTCCGCGACGACGATTCGATAGAACGGGCGTTTTTTGGCACCACCCCGAGCCAACCTGATCTTCAAAGCCATACGGTTTGTCCTGTCTTCATGATCAACGTAATCCTCCTGGCGGCATCCCGGGCAAACCACCCGGCAACGCCCCACCCATGCCGGGGGGCAGCATGCCCTTCCGGCCCATCTTCTTCATGCGTTTCATGACTGTCTGCATCTGCTGATGCTGTTTCAGCAGCTTGTTAACGTCCTGCACCGATAAGCCGCAGCCCGCGGCAATCCGCCGCTTGCGCGACGCTTTGATGATAGCGGGCCGGCGCCGTTCATCCGGCGTCATCGACTGGATAATCGCTTCCTGACGCCGGATGACCCCCTCGTCCACATTCTGCGAAGCCATCTGCTTCTGCATCTTGGCGACGCCGGGCAACATCGACATCAACCCGCCGAGACCGCCCATCTTCCGAACCTGGCGCAATTGAGACGCCAAATCCTCCAGGTCGAAGGTGCCTTTTTGCAGCTTCGCCGCAAGTTTGGTCGCTTCTTCTTCTTCTATGGTAGCGGCCGCCTTCTCGACCAGCGAGACCACGTCGCCCATGCCAAGGATGCGACCGGCAATACGGTCCGGGTGGAATGGCTCGATCTCATCCAGCTTTTCGCCGGTAGCCAACAGCTTGATTGGACACCCGGTGATCGCACGCATGGATAGGGCTGCACCGCCGCGGGCATCGCCATCGACCCGAGTCAGTACGATCCCCGTCAGGCCAACCTGTTCCTGAAACGTGGCGGCGGTGTTGACCGCGTCCTGGCCGGTCATCGCGTCGCCGACCAGCAAGGTCTCGGTCGGACTGACCGCATCGCGAATGGCCTTGGCCTCGGCCATCATCTCGTCGTCGATCGACAGCCGCCCCGCGGTATCCAGCAGGACAATGTCGTAACCTTCGAGCCGGCCCTTCTGCATGGCCCGTTTGGCAATCGCCACCGGCGGCTCGCCCGGCACGATATCAAGCGTCGGTACCAGGGATTGATCCCCCAGTACCCGCAACTGCTCCTGCGCGGCCGCGCGGCGCACGTCGAGCGAAGCCATCAGTACTTTTTTCTTGTGCTGCTCAACCAGCAGCTTGCCGAGTTTCGCGGTTGTTGTGGTTTTGCCCGACCCTTGTAGCCCGACCATCATAAAAGCCATCGGCGGCGTGGTGGCGAGGTTCAGCGCCTCGGCCGTGCCGCCCAGCGCCTCCACCAGGTGGTCATGCACCAGCTTGACCACCATTTGGCCCGGGCTGACGCTCCGCACGACTTCCTGGCCGACCGCCCCGACCTGAATCTTTTCGATCAGGTCTTTGACAACCGGCAGCGCGACGTCCGCCTCAAGCAGCGCGACCCGTACCTCCCGCAACGCTTCCCGAACGTCCGATTCGGAGAGCGTGCCGCGCCGAGTCAGCCGGTCGAAAACCTGTCCGAGACGATCCGTAAGGCTCTCAAACAAAACGCGTCCCCAAATTCACACACAACTTTCGCGCCAGTGCGCGAAACTCGCGGACTGGCGGGGTCCCAGCGGAACCGATTTCCCCTACCTAGTTGAGGAAGGGGGAAGCTAGGCGAAACCCCGATAGGGGTCAACCGATTGACAGTGCGCACCTAGAAGAGGATAATAAAGTACTATATACAACTTATAAGGGCGCATATGAAGCACCGAGTAAATGCTGCAGACTACTCCGAATGGAAAAGCTCTGTCGGAGTGGCCATCGGCCGCCGGCGTCACCATATAGGTAGGACGGTCGAGCAGACCGCTGAAAAAGCTCAAATCAGTCCCGAGCTGTTGAATTCGATTGAAACGGGTGGCGGCCACCTTACGTTGCAACAACTCTACCGGTTGTGTCGCGTGCTGGAGATTCCGATGAGCCAACTGTTGCTCGGCGCCGACCCTGTTTCGACTTCCGCCGAAACGAGTGAGTTCATCCATGCTTACAACCAGATCAAAGACCCGGAACTAAAGAACCAGATATCCTCATTGGTTAGCGCCATGGCACATCATCAACCGGGCGGTCAGTCTCGAGACTAATTCTCCCGCACGTTTGCGGGGCGCGGACACACAATTCATCACGGGCGGCTTACCTTTACTTACACCTCATGATTGAACAGGTATTGATTGGCTGTCGACCATGTGCCAATAGTTTGAATGTATAACAATTATGAAATCACACCACCATTGTCGGGCTAGTCATCCCGGCGGACAAACGGCGGGAGATATTTGGAAGTGCCACATCCAGTCGACGTGCACGTTGGCAAACGTATGCGCCAACGTCGCGAGATGCGCGGTATGCCGCAGAAGGAGCTTGCCAAGCGGCTCGGCATCAGTTTTCAACAGATTCAGAAATATGAAAGCGGCGCTAACCGCATAAGCGCCAGCAAGCTCTGGGAACTATGCGGTGTTATGGACGTCGATCCCGGCTATTTCTTCGAAGGACTAACTGGCCCTGCCGGAGCAGCCAAACCACGCCTCCGTGGCGCCGCTGCCGCCCAGGATGCCTACGAGCCGGAACCGCGTAACGCGCGTCAGGTGCTCGATCTGAACCAGTCGTTCCAGAAGATCCCCGACATCCGGGTCCGACGGCAGCTGGTCCAGCTTCTAAAAGCGCTGGCGGAGTAGCTTCCGGCCCCTGGGCTGGACGCCTCGGGGCACAGCAGCATATACCCAGGTCATGGGACTTCGTTTCACGAAGATGCATGGCCTGGGCAACGACTTTGTCATCATCGACGGCCGGGAACAGCCGCCATCATTGTCAGCTGCCGCCATCCGTGCAATCTCCGACCGCCAGACCGGGGTAGGCTGCGATCAGCTCATTATTCTTGAGCCAGCCGATCCCGATGTCGCCGATGTGCGGATGCGTATTCACAACGCCGACGGTGAGGAGGCGGAAGCCTGCGGCAACGCCACCCGTTGCGTCGCCCATCTGCTGTTTGACGAACGCGGCACCCAACGCCTGTCGATTGCTACCGCCGCAGGTATTCTGTCGGCCGCCGAAACGGGCGATGACGTCGCCGTCGATATGGGCCGGGCACGGCTGGAGTGGCAGGACATTCCCTTGGCGGAGGAGGTCGACACCTGCCATTTACCGCTGCAGGAAGGTGACCTGGCCAACCCAGTGGCTGTGAACATTGGCAATCCCCATGCGATCTTTTTTGTGCCCGCGGTCGACCAGATCCCCGTGGAACAGCTCGGCCCGCGTCTCGAAACGGCACCGCTGTTTCCGCAACGCGCCAACATCGGCGTCGCGCAGCAACTCGCACCGGATCGGTTGCGCCTCCGCGTCTGGGAGCGCGGCGTCGGGCTGACGCGGGCTTGCGGTTCCGGTGCTTGCGCCGCCGTCGTTGCCGCAACGCGCCGCGGCCTCGTCGATCGTCAGGCCGCGGTCGAACTCGACGGCGGCACCCTGCGCATCGACTGGCGTCCCGACGGCCACGTGGTGATGACCGGCCCCACCGCCACCAGCTTCACTGGCGAGATTGATGGCAGCCTCCTTGAGCCGCGCGCCTGACCGGGGCGACCCCCAGGTCGTGACCCTGGGATGCCGGCTGAACACCTACGAGTCAGAGGTCATCCGGACCCTGGCGACCGAGGCCGGTCTCCGTAACGCGGTCATCGTCAACACCTGCGCTGTCACCGGCGAAGCCGAACGCCAAGCGCGTCAGATCATCCGGCGGACCCGCCGTGAACAGCCGGACGCCCGTATTATCGCGACGGGCTGCGCTGCCCAGATCAGCCCGGATCGGTTTGCCGCAATGCCCGAGGTCGACCTGGTTCTCGGCAACGCCGACAAGATGCGCCCCGCCAGTTACGCGCCCGATGTCGCTGAGCGCATCAAGGTCAGCAGCCGCGAGGACATCCGGTCGAACGCACCGCATCTGCTACAGGGCTTCGGCAGCCGCGCCCGCGCCTTCGTGCAGGTCCAAAATGGCTGCGATCACCGCTGCACTTTCTGTGTGATCCCATTGGGCCGCGGTCCGTCCTACAGCACGCCGATCGGCGCGATCGTG
>JANQOE010000102.1 GCA_028279245.1 Alphaproteobacteria bacterium | reverse complement strand
CGCCGCCGTACGCCATTGGAGCAGAGCGACCTGTTCCCGACGTCGCGCGGCGATTTTCGTCTGCATGCCGTCACCCTGCCCCTGGCCGACGACGGCCTGACGGTCGACCACATTCTGTGTCATCTGCGCCGGGCGGGTTAGCGCTCTCACACCCGTGTCATCCCGGCCGGAGAGCCGGGATCCAGGCGAAGCTCGCGCAATCGTCCTTCTGGATCCCGGGTCAAGCCCGGGATGACAGACGGTGGGAACGCCTACGCCACCACCGTCACCGCACCCGCACTAATCACGCTGACGAGATACTGTTTGATCGCCGGCGTGCCATCCATGTCGAGCGACGCCAGGATCTGATCTCCCGCCCGCAGAATATCGGCGATGCCATTGAAATAGTCGGCCCCTTCCACCGTCGCCGCCAGATCGTCGGTGCGGTAGTAATGCACCATATTCGCCCCAGCCCCCGGCCCCACGGTGCCGAACCCATCGATATCGAACGCCATTCGTTTTCTCCTTCACACGAAACTCGAAACCCCCACAGACTGTCATCCCGGCCAGAGAGCCGGGATCCAGGCGAGGCTCGCGCAAGCGTCCTCTGGATCCCGGATCAAGTCCGGGATGACAGCCTGAGCAGCCGCCGCCCTTAGCTCAACGCCAACGTATCGTTCACCGTCATCTTCACGACGCCGGTCGCGTCGATCAGGCAGGCGCCTTGCGACATGTAGTTCGTCACCTTGTGCGCCTGCCGGTCACCGTCGAACCAGATGTCCGTCTGCACGTCGGCGCCGACCGCATGGCCGACCGCATTCTTGTGGTAGAACAGGCACGTGGCCGTCGCCGTTGTCGCGCCGGTCAAACCGGTGTGAATCATCCACACCGCGCCCAGCCACTTCCGCGCCTCGTACCCGTTCACGAACGGGTGCCCGTCCACGTAATCGGACGAGGCGAACTCCGGAATGGTGTTCAGCATCTCCGACCATTGGTGCGAGGTGACCAGCGCATAACGCTGCCCGTCATTCGGCACGTCCCCGGCGTTCAGCAACTCCAGCGCCTCGAGCACCCTTTTCTTGCTGATCAGCCCGGTGCCGCTGACCGCTGTCGCCGTGCCATCGGCCGCGGTGATGACCAACTCATCGGTCTTGCGCCCGAGGCCCCAGGCCCCGGCCCGCGCCAGCACGCCGCGTTCGTCATGATTGGTCTTCAGCTCGTCAAGCTTGTCGACCCAGTCGCTGGCGTACCAGTCTTCGAGCGTGCATTCGACCGGCGTATGGTCGAGGTTCATCGGCGGCACATTGCCATGCCGCGCCTTCTGCGTGGCCGCACCCTTGCCGACCTTCTGAAAGGTCGTCGAGTTGCCGCGCACACTGTTTTTCGTTCGGACGGTACCGCGCAACAGCGACCCTTGCCGCTGATACGCCTCATGCACCTCCCGTTCGAACTGTTTGACAAAACTCTGGTCGATCGAGACCGACATTGCAGACCTCCTGCGTAAAGTTGGTTGTCATGCAACGCCGTCCGCGTGGTTGACCCGCGTGAAGGCGGGGCCGCCGGAAAGCGAGAAAGAGTCCGGGGTCAAGGACTTGTCCGGATGTGTTGAAACGAATGACGCGCCTCAGACTGTCATCCCGGACTTGATCCGGGATCCATCTCGAAGCTCGCACGAGCGTCACCTGGATCCCGGCTCTCCGGCCGGGATGACAGTGAGAAGGAGCGGCAACAACCTCAACCTGTCACCCCGGACTTGATCCGGGGTCCAGACAGACGCCCGCTGGAACAGCGCCTACGCTACCCGCCCGTCCGCCACCGCCGTCCCATGCAGCGCCCGGTAGAGCGGTTGCAGCTTCCGCTGCACTGCGTCCGAATGATAGGTCCCGGCGGCCAGCGCCTCGGCTGTCAGCGTGTCGATCTGCTCCTGCAACGGACTGTCGCCGGCACTGTCGCCCGTCACCAGCCGGTCCTCGCCCAGCAGCCGGCCGATCGACGCCGCCATTCGGATGAAATCCGGATGGCTGCCGAGTGGCGTACCGTCGGCCAGCTTGCGCCGCACGAAATCGGACTCCGCGCCGAACGCCCGCTCCGCGAACCGGTTCGCCAGCTCGACATTCGTGTCGTAGTCAGCGCCCCAGGCACGGCGCAGGTCGGCTTCCGCGGACTGCACCGCCTGTTCCCCGCCCCGCAATGCCGCATCTTCCGCCTCCGCCACCATGCCGTAATAGGTGTCGAGCGCCGCCTGCACGACGTCACGGCTGGCGCCGTGCGCGTGCATCGCGGTCAGAAACGCGTCCTGCCGCGCCTGGCTATCTGCGTCCAGTTCGCCGAGCCACTCCGGTAACATCACGTCATAACCGGCCGGTTCCGCCGGCGGCCGTAGCCGCTCCGGCAGGTTCTGCAGAAACGTTGCCCAGGCTGCGTCATCCGCATCGTCGCCCGGCAGCACCAGCTTGTCCTTGAACCGCCCGGACGAGATCGCCGTGCGCGCCTCGGCATAGGCTTCCGCGAGGGCCGCCGGGTCAGCGAAGCCGTCGAGGTGCTTCCGCACCCGGGCCGGATCGCCCGCACCGGCGGCAATCCGGTCGCGCCAATCGTCCGGCACGGTCCATCCGTCGTCGGAGGATTCCGGCGTAACCGATTCTTCCGCCAAGTCTTTTCCAAGCGCGCTTGTTCCAGGCGAGCCTGTTGCAGTCGTATCACTCATCCGTGGCCTCCTCGGGTTCGGCGTTCAGCGCCGCGAGGATGCGCAGCGCCAGGTTGCGTTCACCGTCGCGGAACGCGGTACCGTACGGGTCACCGGCGACGAACACCGGCTGGTACAAATGCCCCCATTCCAAAATCTTGTAGAGCGCCCGCCGCCCCGCCGGCCCGCGCAGGAACACCGTGGCGAAGTCATTGTGTAGCCGGTCCGGCGGATACTGCCGCGGGTCGATCCCGAACGCCCCAGCCAGCCGGCGCTGGAAGGCGTCAGGGTCTGGGTTGCCGCGTGCGCGGCGGAACCAGTCTTTCATGCACTTGCTCCCTCGCCCTCTCGGATGTCATCCCGGCCAGAGAGCCGGGATCCAGGCGACGTTCGCGCAGGCGTCCTCTGGATCCCGGATCAAGTCCGGGATGACAGTCAGAGGTATGCGATCCAAAACACAGCCTCACCCTGAGCCTGTCGAAGGGTGAGTGCCGACGCGCGCCGGCGCGATCCTCGTGCTTCGACAAGCTCAGCATGAGGGGCACGACGGGCACCCCCACCCTAGCCCTCCCCCATCAAGGGGGAGGGGACGCGGCTTCGCGGTTGGTGGTTCCCTCCCCCTCGATGGGGGAGGGTCAGGGTGGGGGTGGGGCCGCCGCATCGCGCCCCCGCAACACCCCATCCACGCCATGCGCCTCGAAAATCAGCCGCAGCGCCGCGTCCGGGTCGATCTGTGCGGCAGCCGCCGGGTCCAGTTCCAGGAACGGCGCTGCCTGGTCCAGCGCGCCGCGCATCGCCGTCGCTTCCATTTGCTTCTGCGCCCGCATCACCGGGCTGTCGAACGCGAACCGCACCGGCCGCCCCGCGAGCACCTCCGGCGGCGGCGGCAGCGCCCCGGCGCGGAACAGCAGGCCGAATACCCGTTTGACGATCGGCGCAACATATTCGGACTCAAGCCGCGCGAAGGTCGGGCCGATGATCCGCATGAACTCGGCCTTGCGCTCCAGCACCTCGGTCGCCGTCATACCAGGCGCGGCAACGGGGAGCTGCAGCACGTTGCGGAAGAACGCGGCCCACACCATGTCGCGCCGCCGGTTCTCCATCTCCAGGCCGAGGGGCATGTTGGCGCCGGCAGTCAGCGGGTCGATCGGCCGCTGCCCGCCCGGCACGTTCGAATAGTCGACGTAGGTGATGCCGCCGGGGAACAACCGCACGCCGGAGACCAGCCCCTCCTGCGCCACCAGCAGCGGCGGGTCCACCGCCTTCTGCCCGGCTTTCAGCAGCGTTTGGCTGATCGCGTTGAGCGTCTGCACATCCGGCAACGCCAGCATCGCCGGTGACCGGCCATAGACTTCGCCTGTCACCGTCTCCCAGCGCGGCACCGCGTAGGGCATCTCGTGATAGCCGCCGACGCCGATCAAATGGTCGCTGTCGACATCGACCCAAGCCGAAACGAACGGCAGCGTCACGTCGCCAGCCGACGCATCGTCCCAGTCGCGCCGCGGCATCACCACATGCAGGAAGCGCGTCCGGTCCTTCGCCCCGTCGCGCAGCCGTTCCCGCGTCCGCGCCCCGACCCGTTCCGCGCCAAACCGCTGCACCGCCTGGCGCGGGCTCAGCCGGAACCAGCGGAACACAGTGTCGATCTCGCCGCGCTCGTTCTCGGCAATCAGCGTGTCGCGCAGATGGAACGCGCGGAACTGCAGGCCGCGGCCCGGCAGCTCTTGCGTGAAGAACACGCCGGTGCCGAACACCACCAGGTCGAGGTCGGTTTCGAAACTGCGCGCCGCGAAATGCGCCCGGTCGTCATACAGCGCCCGCCACATCCGCTGTTCGACTGCCCGCACCCAGGCCCGCACCGTGTCGTCCGCGGCCAGCGCCTCGTCTTCGGGCCGCAGATGGAACCACTGGCTCTGCCGTCCCTTCAGCATGCCGTCCAGCGCCGAGGCCAGCCCCCGCGCCGCCTGCTGCGGCGTACCGTCGAAGATGCGCCGGTTGCGCCGCGCGCCGGGCGTGCGTGCCGCGGTGAAATCGGCCCGTTCGGTGCGCAACAGCTCGCCGAGCTCCTGCCAATGCGCCTCCCAGGTCGACCGCGCGGCGCGCAAATCCTTCGCCCGCTGCAAGAGATCGGCAATGGTCATGCGGCTATTCCATGTCCGTCACGGTGACGATCCCGTCGAGCGTGCCCGACCGCAAAAACGCCAGCTTCTCCCCGGCGGCAACCCGCAGATATTCGAGCGCGCCCGCCGGCAGATAATGGTCGTTGGCCGTTGCCGTCGGCGCCGTGCCAAGCGCGAAGTGGCAATCGACACTGGCCACGACCCGCACCACCTCACCGCTGACCGCCGCAGCAGTCGCCGCCGAGGTCGTCGTGACATTCACCTTCTGCACCGCCCCCGGCCGCAACACCGGCACCGGCGCACCACCATCGTCCCGCACCTGTTGGGTCATGTTTTGCACCTGCACTTTTCTGAATTGTCATCCCGGCGGAGAGCCGGGATCCAGTTGACGCTCGCTCTGACCGCGGCCAGCCTGATCTGGTGTACGCGGTCTACATCCTCGCCAGCCGCCGCAACGGCACGCTCTATATCGGCGTGACCAACGACCTACCGCGCCGGATCACGGAACACAGGGACAGCGCCATCCCCGGCTTCACCCGCGAGCACGGTGTCAAACAGCTCGTCCACTACGAGGTATTCGACGACGTCACCGCCGCCATCGCCCGCGAGAAGCAACTGAAACGATGGCGCCGCCGCTGGAAACTCGAACTCATCGAGTCCGGCAATCCGGATTGGCATGACCTGTACGAAGGATTAGGTCCCTAAAACCCCACTCCAGAGTTGTCATCCCGGACTTGTTTGCCCCGGACCAATGAGTGTCCGGGGCAAAGGATCCAGTGGGACGCGCCTCACAGACTTCACCTGGATCCCGGCTCTCCGGCCGGGATGACACAAAGAATTCGGCCTACCGCACCAACCGACCCACCCGCGCCACGTCCGCCCTCAACGCATAGTCCGCCGGCCACCACGGCCCGGCGCCCCACAACGCCCAACCGATATACACATCCGCGTTCTCGACCACGTGGTCGGCGAACGCGTCCAGCGCCGCATCGCAATCCGCGCCCGGCCCGCCACCGAACTCGCCGATGAAGCCCTTGCGCCCATAGGCCCGCAGCCAGTGCGTGAACACCACCGTCCGCGCCACCGCCTGTTCCGGCGACACGCAATCGGCGTGCGTGCCGGACGAATCCCGGTCGAAATACTGATGCGCCTCGAACACCACGTTATTCAGCGGATCGGTCACCGACAGCAGCGCCGCGCCGTTGCCGCTGCCGACCCAGCTATGTGCCCCGCTCCACTCGATCCCTGGTACGGCGATCATGTTGCCCGCGCCGGCGTCGCGGATCGCGTCGATGGCCGCCTGCGCCGCCGGCACCCATTGCCGGTGGGTGATACCGCGCGGTTCGTTCATCAGCCCGAAGATGACGCCATCATCGGCCCCGAACACCCCCGCCAGCCGCCGCCAGAGGTCGGCGAACGCCACACTGTCCAGCGCGCCAGGCGCATCACCGTTGATAACTGCACCGTGGTAGTGCCCATAATTGTGCGGGTCGAGCACCACCCGCGCCCCGAGCCCGCGCAACATCTCCACTGTGTGTGTCAGCCGCGCCAGTTCATCCGCGTCGAGCTCGCTGTTCAGTTCCGGCTGCAGCCGCTCCCAACGAAACGGCAGCCGGAACAGCGTCGCACCTTGTGCCACGAGTTCCGCCGGCTCCGAGTAATGGTCGCCGGCATGGGCCGCGGCGGGATACACATAGTCCTTGCCGTGCGTCCCAGTGTCATCGGGCGAGACCGCGCCGAACTCCGCGCCGGACAGATTGACCCCGAGCCAGAGTGCCGCGGCGGCTGCGGTGAGGTCGGTCATGTCGTCGCGATTCGGTGCATGCAACGGCCGCTTTGGCACGCGCCGCGACGGAAGTCAGTTACGCGAAAGCGGCATCAGTCCCCACCGTCATTGCGATCGAGGCAAACCCGAAGTGTTCGCCTCGATGCAAAGCCCGCCGTGGCAATCCAGCCTCCAGTCTCGGCCGCCTGCTGGATCGCCACGGTCTCTCACCGACCCGTGGTGTCGGTGAGGACACGCGCCTCGCGATGACGTCCACGCTATTGTCATCCCGGACTTGATCCGGGATCCAGTTGGACGCCTGCGCAAGCGTCTCCTGGATCCCGGCTCTCCGGCCGGGATGACAGTGAGAGTCCCGTGTCAAACACCACAACCTCACCCTGAGCCTGTCGAAGGGTGAGCGCCACCACCCGCGCGACCCTCATACTTCGACAGGCTCAGCATGAGGGGCTTGGTTCGTCATCCCACAAACACATCCACCTCGTTCAGCATCCGCGCCCGCCGGTCGTCCAGATTGTTCACGTAACTGTCCGCCCACCACGGCCCCATCGCCCAGGCCGTCCAGCCAATGTACACGTCCCCGTTCGCTTCCAGGTGCGCCAGGAAGGCGCGCATGCAGGCGCGGCAATTCAGGTTACCGGCGGCGCCGAACTCACCGAGGAAACCCTTCTGCCCATTCGCCTTCAGCCACTGGGTGAACACATCGATCCGGGCGATCACCGCCGCCGGGTCGACGCAGGTGGCGTTGATGCCCGAACTGTCGCTGTCGAAATACTGGTGCGCCTCGACCGCCAGGTTGTTGCCCGGATCGGTGATCGTCAGCATCTCCGCCGCGTTGCCGCTGCTCACCCAACTATGTGCGCCGGTGAAGGCAATCCCCGGCGCCAGAACCAGATTCGGCGCCGCGACGACATTGCGGATCTCGTTGATCGCCGCCTGCATGGCCGG
Source organism: Alphaproteobacteria bacterium (assembly GCA_028279245.1). GTDB lineage: Bacteria > Pseudomonadota > Alphaproteobacteria > UBA6615 > UBA6615 > JANQOE01. The sequence goes on along the minus strand of JANQOE010000102.1, from coordinate 7,598 downwards.
ATACCACTCGGCCGCCGTCATACCGTTCGGCTCGTTCATCAGGCCGAAGATGACTTGCGCGTTGTCCTTAAACAGCGTGGCTAAGCGATTCCAGAAATCGACGAAATCCGCCGTCGCTACAACGCCCTGGTTCAACTTGTCGCCGGCGTAGCCGCCACCATCATGCGGGTCGAGCACCACATAGGCGCCGAGCGCCGTGAGCTGCGCCACCGTCGTTTGCAGCCGCGTCTGTTCGTCCGCGTCGAACGCCGCCAGCAAGATGCGCTGCAGCCGCGGCCATTTGAATGGCAGGCGGAAGCAGTTGTAGCCCCGCGCCACCATGTCCTCCGCCGCCCGGTAGTCGGCGCCGGCATAGGCACTGACCGGAAAGATGTATTGGCTGCCGTGGGTGCCGGGTAGCGTGCCACCGCTGAACTCCGCCCCCGCCAGGTTGAAGCCGCGCAACACCACGCCGTTGGAGAGTGAAGGCAATCCCAACACCTTGGTCTCCGTTCTGTAACCCAACACCGACGGCCGCCGCTGATAGAGCGACGCGGCGATTTGTTCCGCCGCGAACCGCGGCAGGTAGAGGCGTAACGTGATGTCGCAGGTGCCCGGCGGTTCCCATTCCAGCCGGAGATGTGCCCGCGCATAGGCAACGCCATTCTGCGTGAACACCTTCGACGCGGCGAAGTCGGCCCGGGTCGACGGGTTGGCGTCGGAAATCGCGGCGGACTGGCTGTCGTCCCAGGCGAGCTGCGCGCCCACATCATCATATTCGTAGATGCGGTAGCCGATCCTCTTGATCGCCGTCAGGTCGCCGCCGACGATCGCCGCGCCGAACGCCAGGTGCCAGGTCTGCCCCTGGGACGCCGCCGCCACGCTGTCGCCAAGGAACCACAGCGTGCGCGTGCTGCTGTTGACCGCACCCTGATAACGCAGGTCGATATTGGCGTCGCCCGCTTCGACATTGACACCGACCACCGTCACCGCCGGCCCGAATCCGGCTCCGACCCAGCCAGTTGGCAAGCTGTCCGGCCCCGGCGTGTCGTCGGCGGCCCCGGTCATGTCGCTGTTCAGCACATTGTCGGCAACGAGGTCGACCGGTGCCCCGGCGTGCCGCGCCGTCAGCCCGGCGTCCTGCGCCGTCAGCGGCACCGCGACCGGAAACCCGGCATTGAAGCGGTTCTCCAGGGCGGCCGCATCGCGGCTGGCGCGCGGTCCCCAGAACTGCACGCGCTGGTGTGGCCCGTCGCCACCCAGATCAGGCAAATAGTGCACATCAGTGCGCGTGCCCGCCGGGTCGCCGTCCTTGAAGGCAACGGTGCCATCGCCGAACTCGTAGCCGAGGGCGGCCAGTTCCGCGCGGAACGTCGCGACCGGTGCCCGCACCAGATGCGCGATCGCGTCCTTTCGCATCACACGGCCTGCAGGTCGGCGTCGAACCGCGCCACCTTCAGCACGCGCAGCCAGCCGAACACCCCGCCGAGATAATCCGAGCCGCCATCGCTACCGATTTCCAGCGCGTTCGGCACTGACGAAAAATCGTCGGTCCAGGCAGCCTCCAGCGGCGCCGCCCCGTCCACCGACAACTGCACCTTGTTCTGGCTTTCCGACCACGCCAGGGCGAGTTTCACGCTGGTGCCGTCCGGCCAACTCGCCGCCGCCGTGTCGAGTTGCGCCACCGTGCCGGTGTTACCACGCACCTCCGCCCGCGCCGTATCACCGACCCGGCGCAAATGCACATAGTTGGCATCGGTGCCGTCGTCCCAGCGCAGCACGGTGCCGCCCGCCGGTAGGCCATCCGGCGCCCGCACCACGGCGATCAGCGTGCCTTCACCCGGCGCGTCCCGTACCGCCGTCAACACATCGGCGTTGCGGGTCACCGCGATGCCGCTCGTTGGGATCGGCGAGCTCGGAAAGGCGCTTTCCTCGCACTGCGGCAAGTAGATGCGAAGCGTAAAGTCCACCGCCGCACCGGCTGGATTGCCGAACTTCAACCCGGGCCGGATGTTGGTCGTCGCCGCATTGGCCAGGGTCGCCGTGTGTCCAAACCGCGCCAGCGTGCCGGTGATGCTATCCTTGATGTTCGCCCCGTCATTCTCGCCCAGGGTCGCCACGTCGCTGCGCACCCGGATGCGCATCTTGATGTCCGGCACATTGGTGAAATCGCCGGCGACCAGCCGCGCGAAGGTGCTGGCCGTCCAGGTGTCGTTCTGCGCCGCAGCGACCGTGCCGTTGGTTTCAAAAAGCAGCGTGCCGACGCCGGTCGGGTTGCCGTTGAACCGCAGCTCGACATAGGCGCGCCCATCCTCGGTGCCGAAGCCGGTGACATCCATCGTCGCCGGCCAGCCACCACCCGTCACCGACCAGTGGGTCGGCAGCGTATCCGTACCTGTGTCGGCGCCAAGCGCCGCGCTATTGCGCAGCTCGTTCGTCGACTGCGCCTGCAACCAAAGACCGAGCGGCGCGAACGCCGCGGCCGGATCATGCTCGTAACACGGCACATCCGGGTCGGCCGCCTGCAGCACCCCCAGCGCATCGGTGCAATAGACCAGGGACGACCGGCTGTAGGCCATCTTCGGCCCGCGCAACGCCAGGGCCGAGGCGCTGGGCACGAACGGCAGGTCGACGATCACATCCGGGTCGTACCGGCCGCGCGTCCACGACAGCGATTGGTTGACGTTCGCCAGAAGTCCCGCCATGCCGCCTCCGTTAATGCTTGTGGGTCGCCGACCGGGACGCCAACGCCGCCGACAGCTCGGCCACCAGCCGCGTGTTTTCGGCGAGGGCGGCGCGGATCTCGCGCAGGTTTTCCTCGATCGCGCCAAGCCGTACCGACACCCGCTGCAGGCCCCGGTCAAGATTGCGCAACCGCGCATCGGCCGCTTCGATATCGCTTTCCAACCGCCCCACCCATTGCACCGACGCTTTCGCGTCCCGCAGTTTTTCGGTTTCCGACCGGCGCACCGCGCTGCCGTTCAGCACGAACAGCCAGGCGAACAGCGCGCCGATGCCGCCGCCGAGCATGGTGACCGCCGCCGCGAACAGCGGCACCGGCACCCCCATATCCATCGTCATCCGCCGAGCCGGCGCGCCCCGATCAGCGTCCGCCGCGCCAGCTGTGCCGTGCTGCTGTCGCCGAGCACGCCACTGGGGTTGAGCGTCCGCCGCGCCCGCCCCCGCAAAGCCGCCCGCCGCGCCCGCTCCCGTTCGCGGACGATAACTGGGTCTTCATCGGCGGTTGGCGCGGGTGGCGGGGGTGGCGGCGCGCTGATTTTCGGTTGCGGAAAGATGATGCGGAAGAGGCCGCCCATAATACGCACTCCATATGCTCGGCAGTTCGATGCCGAGAGTTCCGTTGTTCTGTTGATGCCAGCCGCAGGTTCGTAATAGGCGCGCGACGTGTTCGTTGGGTGGCCGAGCAATCAGCCGCAGTGCGCCGAGCAACTGCGGGAACTTGTGCAGCTCCCCAAGATCATGCCGCGTCCACCGCCCGCGCACCGACTCGTCCGCACAGGCATAAAGCGCCAGCGTGCCGGGCGCGGTCCACACGAACCAGAAGTAGGCGGCGGTCTTGTCGTTGTGTTCGACGCGGAGGATTGCCGCGTCTTGCAAAGCTGCGATGGCCGCAGGTTCCGGATGGCCGACCCGCGCGACGAACCGTGCCGCCGCCCGGCGGTCGTATTCGACGACCCAGCGCATTAATGTGTTCCCACGCGAGCTGCGGCATGGATCCCGGATCAAGTCCGGGATGACATACAGTAGCTGTTGCAACTTCCTCTAACTGTCATCCCGGCCGGAGAGCCGGGATCCATGTTGACGCCCGTGCAAGCGACGCCCACCGTGCCACCGTGTACGCCGTTTACATCCTCGCCAGCCGCCGCAACGGCACCTTGTACGTCGGCGTTACCACCGACCTGCCGCGCCGCGTGTTCGAGCACAAGGCGGGCACCGTGCCAGGTTTCACCCGCAAACACGGCGTCAAACAACTCATGCACTTCGAAATCTTCGACGACGTGAACAACGCCATCGCCCGCGAGAAGCAACTCAAGCGTTGGCGGCGCCAATGGAAGATCGAACTGATCCAAGACGGGAACCCGGATTGGCACGACCTTTACCCAGAACTCAGTCCGTAAGCTGGATCCCAGCTCTCCGCTTCGCTACGGCCGGGATGACAGTGAGAGAGTTACAGCCTCCAAAAAGTGTCATCCCGGACTTGTTTGCCCCGGACACTCTTCGGTCCGGGGCAAAGGATCCATCTCAACGCTCGCGCCTACGCCGCCGGCGTCATTAGCGCAACAACCGCACCCGTCGGGTCGGCGATCACACAGATGCGGCCGAGGCCCGGCACGTCAAATGGTGCGGCTTTGATCTCGCCGCCATGTTCGGCCGCCCGGGCCGCCGCTGTGTCGACATCATCGACCGCGATGTAGGACATCCAATGCGGCGCGACCCCTTCCCAGGCGGGGCCTTCCATTTTCAGCATGCCGCCGGCTTCGTGCTCACCGGCCAGCCAAACGGTGTAACGCCCGTCGTCGCCGACCGGCCGTGCTGTCCAGCCCAACACTTCACGAAAAAAGGTCTCGCACACCGCTGGGTCGGTGGTCGCCAGCTCGTTCCAGAGGAACGTTCCGTGCAGTGGCGCCATTGCATTCACCTCGCCAAGTAGGCAGACGCCTCCCTCACTTACTGTTACCAAAGCGAATCAACACCTGCCTATACCCCTGTACGCCCATCACGCGAATGGGTCGTACGCGGTGTGCGCGTGCGGCGAAGCGAAACGGTTGGTCGTACGCACACCCACTCTTTCCGCGAAGGTCAACGCCAAGGCGTCGGCTGCATCAGGCGAAAAGCCGAGCCGTGTGCGCACATCCTCTTTCTTCTCCAACAGCAGGCACGAGTTGCTGTCATAGCTGGCGCCGACCGCGCACAACTGCGCCTGCAGACCGTCGTCGTCCGGAATGTCGGCACCGCCCGGTTCCGCCAGCCAGTCGCGCAGCCGGCCCCACATTTCGGCTCGTTTGTTGGCGTAACGATCGCCCGCCTCCGCCACGCCACCGAAGTTGACACCGACGACACGCTTGAAACCACGCTCCCGCAGCCGGTCGACCACGCCGCCGCCGATCCCGGTCACGTCGATGAACACCTGGTCCGGCCGCAGCCGTTCGATCTGCAGCGCCACCTGCCCGGCCACCGCCATCAGGTCGTCGCTATCGAGCGCCATGTTCACATGCCGCCCGGCGCAACGCCCTTGCCGGTCGATGATGTAGCTCTTGTCCTTGCCGCCGCGCGCCACGTCGACGCCGAGCACCAGGGCCGCGCCGTCATATAGCTCCAGTTCCTTGCGGCGGGCCGCCAGCACCCGCTCCGGTTTGATGAACCCGCCATCGCCGGAGGTTTGAAACGCTTCGTCCACGGTCGCCGGATACTCCTGCCGAAACCGCCAGCACGGTTCCTCCGGCGGATCGCCCACCGCGACCGCCAGATCCGCATTCTTGCAATAGGCCCAATAGAGCTGGTCCCAACCGACCCTGTGCTGTGCCTGGTAGTCGAGCCAGGCCGGTGGCGCCGTCCAACCGGGCGGCGGCACCTGCGCATACTCGTCGTGCCAGAACCACGGCACGAAAATCAGTTGGTAGTTGCCGATGCCGCGCAGCGCCGCCATGCACTGCCGGTAAAACGGATCGCCGATGCCATTCGCCGTGGACTCGAGGATGACCTCCGTCCCCGGCAATTCCGGCACCGCCTGCAACACGCCGGAGATATGTTCCTGCGCGTTCGGCCAGTAGGCGACCTCCGAGCCGTGAAAGAACTGAACCGTGCGCCCGCGCCCGACCGAGCGCGTGCCGGCGGTGCCGATCTCGAAGCCGCTGTTGCGCACCTTCTCGCCGAACACCAGCTCCCGGGCATTGTCCCGCGCCACGTCGTGTTGCACCTCGGGCGGCTCGTCGTCGTGGAACAGCCGGGCGATGCCAAAGATCGCGTCCGATGCGTCCTGCGCTTGCGTCAGGATAAACGCCCGCGCGCCCTTCGTGTATTTCGTCAGATGGAACGCCCGCGCCTCGGCATAGGTGGAACAGCCCCACTGCCGCGCCTTGAGGATCACCGTGCGCACCCGCCCACTGCGCTGCCGCTGCGCCTCGACCGCGTCGTGCACCCGCTGTTGCGCCGCGTTGAGCACCAGCCGCTCGCCGCGCCCGGTCTTGGTGCGGATCGTCAGACAGTATTTCGCGAAACTCGGCAGCACATCGCGCAGTTTCAGCGCCGCTGCTTTTTCCTCCGGCGTTAGTGGTCGACGCCGTCGTGCAAGATCTCGGACGGAACTAACCTGCCGGTTTCGCCTGTAGGCGTCGCCGCGTCCGTCTTGAGTTGTTTGTCGATCAACCATTTCCGTGCATCGATCCGCAACTTGGCAACCGCCAGCCGGTCTTTGTCCTCTTTTTCCGCCGGTTCCTTCAACGCGTCGGCAATCGCCACGACCTCGTCGAGCATCAGTTCGAGCCGCGCACTGCGCGCCGCGACATAGTCGGCGGTGAACCACTCGATCTCGTCGACAAACAGCCAGCGCATCACCCGCTGCAGTTTCATCTGGTCGGGCACGCTGCGACCCTGTTCGTCTTCCTTGGAGCAGATCGCTTGCAAGCTTTCCCCGGCGGCAACGCGAGTACAAACCTCCCGCGCCAACCCCAGATCAAACAACGGCATTTCCTCCGCCCGATCTTGAGTGCCAGCGTTTGCGGTCATGCGTAGTCTTTCCTGCCGGCGCCGCGCCAGTTCCGGGTCGACTGCAATCGGCACATCGCTCACCAATGAAAAACCCGCCGCGGCGTTGGCCGGGCGGGTGACCCACTTCTTCAGCGTTGAGAATATTCTAACTTAGACCGGGGTGGCTGTCAAGCGGTTTGTTTTGTTATGTCCCGACAAAAGGTATCCGTCAATTGCGAGGCGCGCCAAAGGCCCGCCGCGGCAATCCAGCTCACCGACACGGCCACTTGCTGGATCGCCACGGTCTCTCACCGACCCGTGGTCTCGGTGAGGACACGCGTCTCGCGATGACGGAAAGTGTTGTCATCCCGGACTTGATCCGGGATCCATGTTGCGGGCAGGCGCAAACGTCGACTGGATCCCGGCTCTCCGGCCGGGATGACAGTGAGAGTAGGTTGGCACACCGCAGCCGCACCCTGAGCTTGTCGAAGGGTGAGTGCCGCCGCTCGCGCCAGCGCGATCCTCATACTTCGACAGGCTCAGCATGAGGGCAGTCTTGGTGCGCCGCGCCGCCGCGGTTGGTCCGTCGCCAGCATGGCCAGCGCGGCAATGACAATGCCGCGCGCCACTTCTTCGCTCAGGGTGCGGCCCTGGCCGAAGCGAACGCGTTGCGCCCATTCCTTCACCGGCAGACCGAGGCCCAGCACGAACCAGGCGGCGTTCGAGGGCAGGCTGCCATGGCCGCCGAGCCGGCTGATCGCCTGTCCCACCGCCCGCCGCGCATCGAGTGCGTTGTCGCCGACCTCGAACGCGCCGGTCGGCCGTTGCCGATTTGGCAGGCGGAGGAACGCGCATTCACCACCCCCCGTCATCTGGCCCGCCTGAAACGCCCGTTGGAACCGCCGGCCGGC
>JANQOE010000094.1 GCA_028279245.1 Alphaproteobacteria bacterium | reverse complement strand
GCAGGATCAGGCTTGGCAGTAACAGCCAGAGGGCCGGATGGGCCACCGCCTTGACCACCGGCGACTTGCGCAGCCGGTCGGCTGAAAGTGTCCCGCTGGTGGCTTCGGCTGTCGCGACCATCGCGCCTCAAGCAAAGGTGGGTGGGGCGGCAAGCGCCCCACCCGGCAGATCAGTTCATCAATGCGTCGATTTGTTCCGCGGCCGCCGGCAGCGTATCCGCCGGGTCCGCATTGTCGACATAGACGGCCTGAACCGCGGTCGAGATGATGTCCGCCATCTCTTCCCACCGCGGGACCAGCGGCGCGAAATGCGCATACGGCGCCAACGCGACGAACGGCTGCAAGCTCGGATTGTCGGCGAACAGCGGGTCATCGGACACCGACTTCAATACCGGAATGAAGCCCTCATTCTCGCCGAATTCCATGCGCGCCTCGTGGCTGAACATGTACTCAAGGAACGCCCAGGCGCCTTCCGGATTCTCGGTCGATTTGAAGATCGAGATCGTATCCGTCACGCCGTAGGTCGCGCGCTGCGTGCCCATCGGGATCGGGGCAATGCCGTAATCCACATCCGGCGCTTCTTCCGCCATCTGCTTCACCAGCCACGGGCCGCTAAGCATGAAACCCATCCGGCCGGACTTGAAGATCTTCTCGACCTCCTGTCTGTCATGGCCGCCGATGCCCGGTTGCGCCAGGCCTTCGTCAATGAACTGGCGGTACAGCCGCAGTGCGTTCTGCGCCTCTTCGCTGCCGATCGCCGACTTGCCGTCGGTGAAGATGTCGCCGCCGTTCGACCAGAGCGAATAGTAGAAGTAGGCATCGGTTTCGATCTTCGCGCCCTGGATACCAAAGCCGAAGATGTCGTCGCCGAGGTCGGAGATCGCCTTGGCCGCGGCCTTCGCATCATCCCAAGTGTCCGGCGGCGCATCGACGCCGGCCTGTTCGAACAGCGACTTGTTCCAATACATCGCCCGGGTCGACGCCGCGATCGGCAGACCGAAAGTCTGGCCTTCGAACTTCTGCAGGTTGAGGAAGGTTTCGACAAAGGTGCCGGCGAACTCGTCGGTCAGCAGATCGTCGATCGGCAACAGCAGATCGTTCGACGCGAAATCGAGCATCCAGCGCGTGCCGATATGACCGATGTCCGGCAACCGGTTGGACGCGGCCTCGGTCGTGTATTTCTGCAGTGAGTTGTCCCAGACGATCGGTTCGATCACCACTTCCCACTGATCCTGGGACGCGTTGAACGCCTCGGCGAGGCCTTCATAGTGACCGACGGTCGCCGGGCTGTATTCGTTGATCCGTACTCGGATCTGATCTTGCGCCGAGGCGGCCTGGGCCACCAGGCCGGCCCCCAACGCCACGGCCACCGCCGTGCCGATGGTTACGGTCTTCACTTCTTTCATAACGGCTATCTCCCTGCCTGTTCTTGTTCCGCACACCCGCCTATCCCGGTGTATGTAATGTCCGGGCCGCTGTTCGCGTGATAGGCCCGCAGCGACCGCGCCGACCGTTGCAAAGCCTAGCGCCGCCATTGGTTCGAGTCACGATGCGCTTAGTCGCCGAGCGGTTCCAACACCTCCCCCGCCCGATAATTCATCAAATTGTGCCGCACCCGGCGCAGCCGTTCCTGCGCCTGCGGCCCCATGTGATAGGCCACATAGGCGGCCAGCAGATCGACCGTCGTCAGGAATGCATAACGTGTCGCCGACGGCGTCAGCACATCGGGTGTCTCCTCGACATCCACCAGCAGCCGGATATCGGCCAGTTCGGCCAGCGCCGTCTGGCTGCGCGTAATGCCGATCACCGCGGCGCCATACTGTTTCGCGATGGAGACGCTCTCGTTCACCTCCGGCGCCCGGCCGGTGGCCGATACCGCGATCAGCGCGTCATCCGGACCGAGAGTCGAGGCCGCCATCCGCAGCAGATGCCCGTCGGCATAGGCGGTCACCGCCAGGCCGAGCCGGAACAGCCGGTATTGCGCGTCCTTGGCAACGGTCGTCGAACCGCCGCCGACGCCGAACACAAAGATCCGCTTGGCGTCGGCGATTATCCGCACCGCCCGCTGCAATTCTCGCCGGTCGAGCTGCCGTTCCGCCTGCGACATCGCGGTGTGCGCATGGCCGAATACCGAACTCCAGATATCGGCGGAAACACCGTTGGTCATCGGCCGCGGCTGCCGCAGATACACGGTCGACACGGCCAAGCTCTGGGCCAGCTTCAGCTTGAAGTCACGCACCCCGTCGCAGCCGAGGGTCCGGCAAAACCGCGTCACCGTCGGCTCGCTGACTTTCGCACGCTGCGCCAGATCCGCATTGCTGGCTCGCACAGCGAATTCGACATCCTTCAGCACAACGTCCGCCACCCGCCGTTCGGCGGGCCGGAACTTGTCGCGCTGCTCCTGCATGCGCGAAACGATATCGATCATCTGGTCCATGGCGGAGGCTAATACTCCTCCAGCGTCAGTTCCGACGACATCACCACGTTGCCGGCCATCAACCCGCAATCCACTGGCAGTGTCACGCCGGTGATAGCGGACGCATCATCGCTGGCCAGAAACGCCGCGGCCTTCGCCAACTCCATCGGATCGACGATGCGGCCCAACGGGTACCATTTCACCAGCTCCTTGAAGATCTCCGGCTTGCGCGCCACCCGGTCCGCCCAGACCGGCGTTTCGACCGTGCCCGGACAGATGACGTTCGCCCGGATGCCGAAGCGGCCATATTCGACCGCCAGCGACTTGGTGAAACTGATGAGCCCGGCCTTCGCCGCGCTGTAACCGGGATGGCCCAGGGTCGTCAGTCCGTTGACCGAGCCGATCGAGACAATCGCCCCGTTGCCACGTTCCTGCATGCCGGGCAAGACGGCGGCGCTGCAGTGATAAGCGCCGCTCAGATTACCGTCGAGTTCCGCCCGCCAGTCATCCGCCGCCATCTGCTGCAGGGTCGCCCGCAGCACGAACCCCGCATTGTTGATCAGCACATCCGCCGGTCCAAACGCCTCGGTGATCTGCGCCACGGCCCCGGCGACGGCCTTGTCGTCGGCGATATCGGCGACGACGCCCACCGCCTCATACGCATCGAGCCGGAGCGTTTCGACGAACGAGAGCACAGCATCGCTCTTGTCGATGGCGCCGATCCGCGCGCCCAAACCGGCAAAGTGCCGGCACAGCACCTGTCCGATGCCTCCAGCGGCGCCGGTCACCAGCACGGTTTTGCCGACGAACAAAGACATGTCAGGACTCCAACTGCGCCAACGCGCCGGCCATCCACTCCAAGCTGGCAGCGCGCAGATGGCCGTAATTGTAAAAGCCAATCTCATCGATCCCAGCGTCCGTGAGGATCCGCACCGCGCCTTCGACTTGCGACCGATCGCGTAGATCCGGATGGCCGGGGCGCAGGATCCCGCGCAACGCGCCGGCATCGCCGACCCGCCGCTGCACATCGAACACATCGGCGCGCAGCCGGCCGAGGTCGGGTTCGTAGAACGGTACCTCCAGCACGCCGGCCGCTTCGGCTAGGGCCGGCAGGTCGCTGCCTTCGTACCAACTCCCGGCGCTTGGCCGGTCGACCGAGGGGATAATCGCCACCGTTGCATCCGCCCGCACGGCGGCACGGATCTCCGCGACCAGGCTGGTGACCACATCGCAACGCCAGCGCAGATAAGCGGCGAACTCGGGATCGGTCACCGCATCCGCCAACAGCCATGCCATTGCCATGTCGTCCGGCGCGTCCGTGTCGCCAGCTAGGTAGCCTTCGACCTTGCGCGTTACGTCCCTTCGCACCGCAGCCGCGTCGATACCCTTCTCGCGCATGCCGTCGCAGCAAGACGGGCAGAAACACAGGCCTAGCAATGCATCAAGCCATTTGTTTTGCCGGGTGAGTCCGAACTCGTGGTGAAAGCCATGGGCGAAGGGAAGAAACCCGGGCGTCTCCAACGAAACGCCGGTGACCGCATAGGCCTCGGTCACGTCGGCGCACAGCGCGACCGCATACTCCCGCACTTCGGGATTGGCCGGACACAGACTGTAGACCAGTGCGTCGCCGAAGGCGTTGCGCACCGTGCATTCCGGGTACGCCTCACCCAATCGCGTATTGTGCAGCAACACGGTCCAGCCATTGATGTCGACATTCGGTAGGGCACCGAGCTCCGCCAGCACATCGCGTTCGGCGGTTAGCGAGTTTGTCTGAGGCTGCACGCGGCCGTAACGCTCCGGCCGTGGCCAGAAATAGACCGTGCCGTCCTCCGGGAAATAGACTTTGCCGGCGCGTCCTTTTGGCCGCAGGAATTTCCCGGCGTGATAGCTGCAGGCGAAGCTGACGGTGTTGATGCCGGCAGCGGCCATTTCGTCGGCGAACTGGGCCGGGCCAACCTCGGCTACATCCCATGCGTACACATAGACCGCCCGATACACGCAACCTCCCCGGTCATTCTTGCTGGACCGATTGTCGGAAGAGCATAGCGCCTTGTAGGAAACTTACAAACACAGCCGTCAAAAACACGCGCGCTACCTCGTTTGTGGCGCGTAGTCGGAACTAGCCATTGATCGGGCGCCGAACATGTAAGAGACTTTCTTAAGCGCTGCCCCAGAGCGGCGACTAAACAAACTCGAACGGGCCATCCGTTTGGGGAGGGAGCCATGCGACCAATGGCCATCCGAGATCACGTGCCGCAACGGCCGGGCGGTGCCGGTTGAACGCACCGCGCCCCACGCCCGCAAAACTCCGGATCGACGGCGCAACCAAATACTACGAGACCAAGTCAGGCCTGGTGCATGCCCTCGAAGATTTCTCCGCCGAGGTGCGGGACGGCGAGTTCGCCTGCGTGCTCGGCCCCAGCGGTTGCGGCAAGACCACCCTGCTGTGGTCGATGGCCGGCCTGCACAGCCTGACCGCCGGCCAGGTGCTGTTGGATAACCAACCCGTCACCAAACCCCATCCCGAAATCTCGATGGTATTTCAGGAAGCCAACCTGCTGCCCTGGCGCAACCTGCAAAAAAACATCGAGTTCCCGTTCGAGATCAAACGGCAGAACCCGGCGGACCACCGCGACCGCGTCCGCCAACTGTTGCAGCGCGTCGGCCTCGACGGCTTCCAAAACAAGTTTCCCCGTGAACTGTCCGGCGGCATGCAACAACGCGCCGCCATCGTCCGCGCCCTGTCCTTGGACCCGTCCGTCCTGCTGATGGACGAACCGTTCGGCGCCTTGGACGCCTTCACCCGCGACGAGATGAACCTATTGCTGGAAGAGATCTGGCTCGAGACTCGCAAAACGATTCTCTTCATCACCCACAACATCGCCGAAGCAGTTTTCCTGTCGGACCGGATCTTCGTCATGTCGGCCCGGCCCGGGAGGCTGCATCGTGTCTACGACGTCGACTTCGAACGCCCGCGCGATCTCTCGATCACCACGACACCGCGCTTCTTTGAGATGGTCAACGAGATCAAGGCGCAGATCGATCACAAGGTAACGGCCCCGACGAAGATGCGGGCCGCCGACGCGGCCTAGCGGAAAGGAACGGTATGGTCGACAGCCAGCTCCGCGACCGGATCCCCAGTTTCGGGAAAAAGGAAGGTGGCGGCAATCAATCCGTCAGCCTGAGCAACATGTCGGCCTTCACCTCCGGCAATTCCCGCACCATCGGCGAGATCTTCGCCATTGTGCTCGTCGCCGTCATCATCATCGGCGGCACCGAGTTCGCGCTGCGCACCTTCGAAGTGCCCCAATATGTACTGCCGACCCCCAGCGAGATCATCGTCGCGCTGTTCACCGACTTCCATTTCATCGCGCCACACCTGGGCCACACCCTGGTCGAGTTGCTGTCAGGCTACGCCATCGGCGCGTCGATCGGTTTGATCCTCGCCGCGGTGATCACCCAGTTCCCCTTCGCCGAAAAGATCATCGCCCCCTACATCCTGATGCTGGTGACGACACCGATGCTGGCGTTGGTGCCGTTGTTGATCCTACGTTTCGGCTTCGGTTACGAGCCGCGCATTATCGCCGTGGCCCTGGCCTCCGGCCCGATGGTGATGATCAACGCCGCGACCGGCTTCCGCCGCGTCGATCTGGCGAAGATCGCTCTCGCCCGCTCCTACGGGGCGTCGACAATGCAGATCTTCATCAAGATCCGTGTACCGATGGCGCTGCCAATGATCATCGTCGGCCTGATGATCGGCGCGATCTTCGGTTTGCTGACGGCAGTCGGTGCCGAGATGGTCGGCGGCGGCTTCGGCCTCGGGAACCGTCTCACCACCTTCTCATCGACGATTCAGATGCCGCAATTCTTTGCGGTGATCCTCATCCTCGCGCTGCTCGGGATTTCGATCTACGTGATCTTCTTCCTGATCGGCAAGAAGTGGGCAAGCTGGGAGTCCTAAACACCCAAACAGCAAGAACGACCAACAACAGGGAGAGCAGAACAATGGCGAACAGCCGCAGAATGTCCTCACTTACCCGCCGCTATTTCTTGCAGGTCACCGGGGCCGGCGCCGTAACCGCCACAGCGATCGGCGGCTTCAGCCGCAACGCCGCCGCACAGCGCGGCCCGTTCGTCTGGATCTCACCGCGTGGCACTGTCGAAGTGCTGGACGACTATCCGTACTGGGTGGCCCAGGAGTTCGGTTACTTCGGCGACATCGAGACCGAGCTGCAACCCGGCCCCTCCGACGGCACGGCCACGGTGAAGTTCGTCGATGTCGGACAGGCCGACATGGGTTTTCCATCGCCCGGCGTGTTCTCCTTCGCCCTCGAAAACGGCATGGACCTGGTCTCGGTCTGGAACATGGGCGCGGTCGACGTGTTCGACTTCGCGTTCCGGCCCGGCGAGGGCGTCAAGGACCTCAAAGAACTGGAAGGCAAGACGGTGCTGCTCGGCAGCGCCGCCTGGCAGGCCATCACCGATCCGATGTTCGCCGCTGCCGGCGTCGATCCAAAATCGATCAACTATCTGGAAGCCGGTTGGCCGCAATGGGGCACCTTCCTCGCACAAGGCGAAGGCGATGCCGCGCTGGCCTGGGAAGGCCTGCGCGCCGATTGGCAAGGCAAGGGTCTGGAGTTCGAATACTGGCTGGGCGTCGACCATTCCAACTTCCCGGCCAACTCGTTCGTCGTACGCCGTGAAGACGTAGCCGACCCGGAACGGCACAAACTGCTGGAGGACTACCTGCGCGCCTGGGCCATGGGCCTGGAGTTCGGTCATTTGAACCCGCGCGCCGCGACGAACCTGGTGTTCGAGCAATTCCCCATCGTCAAGAGCAACCTCGGCGCCGAGAGCGGCACGGAGTCGATGATGCAGTTGGCAAATGTGTTCCGCGGCAACTTCGACAGCCGTCCCGGTTGGGGCGCCCACGAACTGTCGCGCTGGGAGTTGTTCTTCAGCACGCTCAAGGACATTGGCCAGGTCACGGTGGACGTGGACATCAACAGTGTCATCACCAACGAGTTCGTTGGGCCGGCCAACGACTTCGACCGCGCCAAGGTCGAGGCAGATGCCGCCGGCTACAAGCTGCCGGAGGATATGGAAGCGGTCGACATGGCGGCGATTCAGGAACGGTTCTTCGCGAACGCCGTTCGTTAATCAGACTTGGTGCCCCGGCACGCGCGGGGCACCATTCCCACACCGTAGGGCAGGGAGAGTGCAATGGCAGAGAGTGTAAGAGTGTTGGTGGTGGGTGTCGGCCATATGGGGGCGTCCCACGCCCTGGCCTACAACAAACTCGACGGCTTCGAACTGGCTGGCTTGATGAGCCGCTCCATCAAGAGCCGCACGGACCTGCCCGGCGAGTTCGACGACGCGCCACGCTTTGAGGATTTCGACGAGGCGCTGGCGACGCTCAAGCCTGACGCGGTGTCGATCAACACCTACCCGAACACCCACGCCGAATACGCCATCAAGGCCATGGATGCCGGTTGCCACGTGTTCATGGAAAAACCCATCGGCACCACCGCCGAAGAAGGCGAACGCGTCGTCGCCAAAGCCGTGGAGGCAAACCGCAAACTGGTCATCGGCTACATCCTGCGCGTCCATCCGTCCTGGACCAAGTTCGTCGAAGTCGCCCAGACCCTCGGCAAACCCCTCGCCATGCGTATGAATTTGAACCAGCAGAGCAGCGGCGAAGCCTGGCCCTGGCACAAGGCGCTGATGGACTCCCTGTCGCCGATCGTCGACTGCGGCGTGCACTATGTCGACGTGATGTGCCAGATGACTAAGGCCAACCCGATCCGTGTACACGGCATCGGCGCCCACCTGAGCGACGAGGTGAAGGTCTACAACTACGGCCACCTGCACGTCGTCTTCGACGACGGCTCGGTGGGCTGGTACGAGGCCGGCTGGGGCCCCATGATGAGCGAGGTCGCCTACTTCGTGAAGGATGTCGTCGGTCCGAAGGGGTGCGTCAGCATCGTCGTGCCCCAGGAAGGGCAAAAAGACGCAAAGCAAGACCAGATCTCGGACTCCGCCGACATCGACCAGCACACCAAAACCAATGCACTGAAGGTCCACTACGCCGACCTGGACGCCGACAACAACTTCAAGTCGCCCGACGAGTGGATCAACATGGCCGACGAGCCCGACCATCAGGAACTCTGCGACCGCGAGCAGGCGTTCTTCCTGAAGGCGATCCGCGAGGACATCGACCTGACGGACCAGATGAACGATGCGGTGAAGAGCCTGAGGATCGTGCTGGCCGCCGACGAAAGCATTCGCACCAAGCGAGCGGTGGATCTGTAGCGCACGCTGCCGGCGGCGATGGGACAAGACAGCGAGTTGACGCACACCGATCACCTTGCCACGCACTTCCCGATCTCGGTGAAGGGCATCGTCTTCGTCGGTTCCCGCGTGTTGCTGCTGCGGAACGAACGCAACCAGTGGGAGTTGCCGGGCGGCAAACTGGAACCACGCGAAACCCCGGAAGACTGCTGCGCGCGCGAGATCCTTGAGGAGACTGCGCTGGAGGTTTCTGTGCAGGCGCTGATCGACGCTTGGGTCTACGAACTCCCCAACGATCTGCGTGTGCTCATTCTGAGTTACGGTTGCGCGCTTCAGAAACCGGACATCGACATCAAGGTCAGCAGCGAACACGAGGAGGCACGGCTCTTTGCCCGCGACGACATCCCGCTCGATGCCACACCGTCCGGCTACGTCCGGTCGATCGACAGATGGACGTCACTGCGACAGACGCAATTGTCCCAGCTTGCCTAGGCTGACTGCTCCAGTTTCCGGTGCCAGTTCCAGGCGGTCGCGACGATGTCGTGCAGGCTGGTGTACTTGGCGTCCCAGCCGAGCACCTGCTTGACCTGCGTCGGATCGGCCACCAGCACCGGCGGGTCACCGTCACGCCGGCCGACGTGGCGGACCTTGACCGCCCGCCCGGACACCGCTTCGACCGCACGGATCACCTCCAGCACCGAATGGCCGGTGCCGGTCCCGAGGTTGAGCCCGGTCGTCGCGCCACCCTGCGCCAGGTAGTCCAGCGCCCGCAGATGCGCGTCGGCCAGGTCGTCGACATGCACATAGTCGCGCACCGCCGAACCGTCGGGCGTCGCATAGTCGGTGCCGAACACGGCAATGTCCGCCCGCACGCCGAGAGCGGCGTCGATCACCAGCGGGATCAGATGCGTCTCCGGATCGTGCGCCTCGCCCGTCTCCCCGGCCGGGTCCGCGCCGGCGGCGTTGAAGTACCGCAGCGCGACGGAGCGGAAGCCATGGGCGTGGTCGAACGATCGCAGCATCTGTTCGGCCATCGCCTTGGTTTCGGCGTAGGGACTGACACAGCGCACCGGCGCCTGTTCGTTGATCGGCCCGGTGCCATGGGTCCCGTACAGGGCACAGGTTGAAGAGAAAACGATCTGCGAGACATCGGCCCGCCGCATCGCCTCCAGCAAGCGAAGCGTTCCAACGACGTTGTTGTCGTAGTACTTGCCTGGGTCGGTAGTTGATTCGCCGACGGCAATGACGCCGGCAAGATGCACCACCGCGGCGATATCATGGTCGGCCAACACCTGGTCGAGCGCCGCCGTGTCGCGAACGTCGCCGACCACCAACGGCCCCCACTTGACCTGCGACCGATGCCCGGCCGACAAGTTGTCGAAGACAATCGGCACCATCCCGCGGCCAGCGAGCGCCTTGGCGATGTGGCTGCCGATGTACCCGGCACCGCCGGTCACCAGCACCTTTTGGCTTTGTGCTTCAACAGGCTCCACGGCTCTCGCTCGCCTCTGATTCCCTGGGACCCGTACATATCCCGAATTGGCCGCCCGCTGCCAACGCCGTAAGACGAGGTTATGCCGCTACCTTCGGCAGTCGATCCATCGGCGGATCGATTCCTATCGTGGCAGGCCCTGCCCTCGATTGGCCAGACCGCCTACAAACGCGTAATCACGCGCGGTGATCTTGCCGGGAGGGTCCGGTGAGCGCGACCGTCGTGGCCATTGCCGCGGCAAACAGCTACTGAGACAGGTCGAGATCGGTCGCGTCGAAGATGCGGGGCCGACTCTGCCGAATCGAGCGACGGATGGGAAGGGTGCCGCCTGATGAGCGACGTTTTTGCATTGGCCGGCCAGAACTTGGCTTCGCCGATCATTTTGAGTTTTGTCCTCGGGTTCGGCGCCGCCTTGGCCCGTTCGGATCTCTCAGTTCCGGAGGCCGTGGCCAAAGCGCTCTCCCTGTATCTGCTGTTCGCAATTGGCTTCAAGGGCGGCGCTGGCGTCGCCGAGCACGGCGTGCACTCGGTGCTCGTCATGTCGATGCTCGCCGGCGCGATCCTCTCGGCGGGCATCCCGCTGATCGCCTTCACACTCCTGCGCGCGATCTCGCGTCTCGACCGCGTCAACGCAGCGGCCGTGGCCGCTCATTACGGATCGATCTCGATCGTCACTTTTGTCGCGGCAACCTCCGTCCTGGCCACCAAAGGGATCCAGGCGGAGGGTTTCATGGTGGCGGTCGCCGCGGTGATGGAAACACCGGCGATCTTCGTCGGGCTCCTGCTCGCCGCGCACGCCAGCGCGACCGTGCAGACCACGGCCGGCGGCCGTAACGGCCTCGACAAGGATCTCATTCGCGAGGTCGCGCTCAACGGCTCGATTGTCATTCTGGTCGGCTCATTTGTCATCGGCTGGATCACAGGACCAGCGGGACTGGCCGAAATCGACCCCTTCATCGGCGCGCCGTTCAAGGGCGTGCTGACACTATTCCTGCTCGACATGGGGCTAGTCGCGGGCCGTGGTATGCGCCAGGGCATGCGCCACCTGTCCCCATCGGTCGTCATATTCGGCCTGGTCATGCCGTTGATCGGCGCCGCCCTCGGAACGGCAACAGGGATGGCCCTGGGCCTGTCCGCCGGCGGTGTGGCACTGTTTGCTACACTGTCAGGTTCGGCGTCCTACATCGCGGTGCCGGCGGCGATGCGTGTCGCATTACCAGCGGCAGAACCGTCGATCTACTTGACGCTCTCGCTGGCGATCACCTTTCCGTTCAACCTGATTCTTGGAATTCCCATCTACGTCGCCGTCGCCACCGCACTGACTGGAGGTTGAGGCCATGGAGACCCACGCCGCGAAAAGAATCGAGATCATCATCGAGGCGCCGATGCAGACCCGGCTAACCAGGGTGCTGGAGGAGGCCGGCGCGCCTGGCTACACTGTGCTACCCGTGTTCGGCGGATTCGGCCGGTCCGGATCCTGGAGCCGGGAGGGGCAGGTTTCACGCGCCGCGGGCATGGTGGCGGTCATCTGCATTGTCGCACCGGAGAAAGCGGAGCCACTACTGGAAGCCGCCTATCGTGTCCTCGAGCGACAAATCGGCATCGTCTCGATCACCGATTGCGAAGTGGTGCGGAAAGAACGGTTCTAGCCAACGTAACGCGCAACGGCCTGGGCGCGAGATCGAACACCCAGGGTCTTGAACAACCTGGTCATGTGGCCTTTCACCGTGTGCGGACTGACGCCCAGCATTCGCGCGATCTCTTCATTGCTTAGGCCCTGCCGCAACAGGTGAAGGATTTCATGTTGGCGCCGTGTGAGAACGGCCGTCCAGTCCGTTTGTTGATCGGCCGGCTGACTTGCCGGCGGCGCTGGCTCGAAATATCGCCCACCCTCAATAACCAGGCGCAGTGTATGGGCCAGGAGGCGCTCCTCTTTCGCCTCGGAGATGATAGCGATCACGTTCGCCGGAAGTGCGGACGGAACCGCCGACTGCACGAACTGATCATCCGCAATCAGTGCAATCTGCTGAGTCCAGAAGAGTTGGCTCGCCTTGCCGATCTGCTCCACCACCTGATCGGCTTGGCCAAGCGCCTGCATGATTGCCAGATCCGCATTGGCGTCCATCACAACAGAGTCGTCGAGCACGGCCTGCCGCACAGTTAGATCGTCAACAATCGCAGCCAGACATCGTTGCAGTCCGGCACGCAACAGTGGCTCGACACCAAGGAACAACACGCGGAGACGCGGGACCAAGTCGGTGGGACGAATCTCCCGCCGCACGAATATCCAATGTCTCGGTTGAGTTCCGTTGGCATCCAAGCGGCGGGCCCGGAGATCGAACAGAATCTCGCGTCCATCCTTCGTGTAATTGATGACGGTGCCACGGCTCCGGCCTGCGCGCGAACGATCGGCTCGCATCCGGGCGAGCGCGTCGCCATCCGTGCGTGGTCCCTCCAAGAACGCATGCGACCGCCCAATAACTTCGGCGGACGAATAGCCGGTTATCTCGAAGAATGCTGGATTGGCATAGATGATCCGCGCCCGCTCGTCAGTCTCTTCAGCAAAGGTGACCGGGTCAGCGAGTTCATCAGCAATCGTCTTAGCAGAAAGAAGGGTATCCAAAGTCTGTCCGCAGGCCGAACTAAGTACCAGTTATCCAAAATATATTTCCGGAACGTCAATTGGTCAGAACGGACTGGTACAGACTGGTACAGACCGGTAACATGGTGCCGGTCACTTCAGGTCATGCATGGGAAGACAAATGGGCGACGCCGGTGATGGGCAGACCGGTTTAACACCCAACGAGAAGTTTCGGCACCGTTTCCGGACAGCGCTGTCCATCATCGATGGAGCGGCCGTCCGTATCGAGCGACGGTTCGGCGAATCCGAAGGCATTGAAGATTACATCGACGCGATTCGTAGCCAGGTCGCCAAGATGACCAATCACATCGACGAGTACGCTCAGAACGGATTACCGCCGGCTCCGCAAGAAGAGTGAACGCACGATCCGCAAGCTGCAGTAGACGGTTCGAGGAACACACCTAAACGTTGGGCGTATGCGTGAACAACAACAATGGCGCACCGCAATCAACCACCGTTTGTGTCACGCGCCGAATATCGCCTTAAAGGGGCCGAGCGACGCATGGAAACCGTCCTCGAACGTGCCACCTTCCGGCCGATAGACACTCTCTAGCGAGATCACTCCGTCGTAGCGGTCTTCAAGCAAGGCGGTGGCGATAGCAGCGAGATGCGGCGCCATTTGACCCTGGCCAAGTTCGCACTGGGTGAGCGTCGCGTTCGGAATGTCGGCCCGCGCATCTTTCATGTGGATGTGCCCGAGGTAACCGCCCCGCAACGCATCATAGGCATCGGGATAAGGCGTCTCATTACAAAACAAACTGTTGGCCGGATCCCACAGCACCTTGAGATGCTTTGTGTCTAAGTCATCGATCAGCCGGTGGGCCAGCGAAGCCGACGTAATGATTGCATTGTTGCCGGTTTCGACCACCAGCGGCATGTCTGATTGTTCCGCCAACTCGACCGCCGGTCGCAGCAGGATCAGCAGCTTGTCCCACGCGCCCTTGCTCATGTTCCACACCTCGGCACCGCCGTGACCGAACAGGATCATCTCCTTACGGAAGCTCATCGTCCGCGTGAACGGTGCACCGAAGTCGTGCGCCATATCGATGCAGCGTTTCAGCCCCTCCATGTGCCGCGTGTGGGCGGCATCACCGACTTCAGTATCGTGCACCAACAAACCGGCAAAGACATGCCGGGTAATGCAGGAGACTTGCACACCATACTTCTTGATCAGCTCTTTCGCCTGGCGCAGTTGCGCCGCGCTGAGGCTGCCGACCTCCTTGTCCCAAACGAACTGAAGTTCCGCATACTCAAGTCCCGCATCGGTCATGACCTCGAGCGCATGTTCGAGATCGCGGCTGATCCCGTCGGTTATCACTCCCAGTTTTGCCATGTCACCAACTCGCTTTTGTAACGGCCATTTCCTCTAGGACCTTGGCCACCGACCAATTGTCTTCATCAGGGAATCGTGAAATCCCGGCCTGAAAGAGTTCCAACGCGGCGGCCGTCGCAAACATCGGTACCCCGTTCGCCCGCGCCATGTTCATGGTGATGCCAAGGTCCTTGTACATCGTCGCAATGGTGCTGCCGGTTTCAGTGAATTGCCGTTCCAACACGAACCGCGCCGCGTTCTTCACCAGTGGACTGCCGGCGGCACTAGCGGCCAGGACATCGTAAAAGGTCTCGCCCTTGACGCCCGACTTCGCCGCCAACACCAGGGCCTCGAACACCGCGACGAAGCTCGTGCCGATCAGCGCCTGCAGCGACGCTTTCACCGTCTGCCCCGCGCCGATCTCTTCACCGACATGGAAGATCTGGCCGGCAACAGCTTCCAGCACATCCCGCTGCGCCGCCAGGACATCGGTCGGCGCCGCCGTCATAAGCGTCAGCGTACCGGCCGAGGCGCCGGCCAAACCGCCGCTGACCGGTGTGTCGATGACATGCATCCCTTTGGCTTGCGCCGCTTCGGCGGCCGCTTTCATCTCCAGCGGCGTTATCGTCGCGGAGACGATGATCGTCGCGCCGGGTCGCAGCCCGTCGAGCAACCCGTCGGGTCCGGCGATCACCTGCTGCACCTGGCGCCCGTTGAGCACCATGACGAACACGGTATCGGCCTTCGTGCCGACCTCACGGCAGCTTCCCACGCGCTGCCCGCCCGCTTGTTCGAGCGCCTGCAAACGCGCGTCGCGCAGGTCGAACCCGACCAGCGGGAACCCGGCCTTCAGAATGTTCTGAGCCATGGCCAGGCCCATATCGCCCAGCCCGACAAAACCGACCTTCTTCATGCGCCTCCCCAGCCGCAGGTTGTTGCCATCCATTCTGGGGCATCAGGCCGCCGGACAGAAGCCTTGGCGTAGGGGGAGCTAGGCGTCGAAAGTGGTGACCGTGCGTCCGGTCGCGGCGGACTGCGACACCGCCTCGGTCACGCGCAGATTCTGCAGACCGTCCCGGACCGTCACGCGGGGTTCCGCTTCGCCACGGATGACCTCGCAGAAATGGTCGAGCTGCAGGCGCAACGGATCATCCCGCGACACGTCGACGACATTTGTCTCGAACGGCGCATACCAGGACGGCGCCGTGCCCTGCGGATAGGTT